>JAMOQF010000075.1 GCA_027064125.1 Acidobacteriota bacterium | reverse complement strand
GGATAATTTGTCAGAAATTAAAGTCTGTACAGGATATGAAGTAAATGGAGGCCCCCTCAAGAATTTCCCATCCACACTTGATAAACTTTCAAAGGTAAAACCAATATTTAAAACCTTCAAAGGGTGGGGAAAAAAGATTTCTCATATAAGAAATTTCAATGACCTTCCATCCGAAGTCAAAGAATATTTATCCTTTATTGAGAAATATCTCAATGTAGAAATTTCAATAATTTCAGTTGGTCCATCAAGGAAAAGTACCATACTAAAAAATAAAAGCAAACTCTTTAGCGAATTTTTAAATGATTGAGTTAAAAATACTCTCTGAAAATACAACTTATAAAAGGGAATTCATTTCAACTCATGGCCTATCTATGGTGATAAATTTTAATGGTGTAAAGATTCTGTTTGACTTTGGACAAAAAGAGGAAATATTCCCAAATGCCAAATTATTGGGAGAAAATTTAAAAGATGTGGAAATTGGAATTTTATCTCATGGGCATTACGATCACTCCGGTGGAATAAAAAAATTTTTGGAAATAAATAAAGGAAAAATTATTGCACATCCAGGTATTTTTAAAAAAAGGTTTTCCAGAAACACATACATAGGGATGGATGAAACCATTAAAAATTTCAAAAAGAGATTTATACTCATAGAAAACCTAAAGGAAATATTTGAAAATTTCTATTTCCTTGGGGAAATAAAAAGATATGAAAGAGAGGATGAATCCATTGCAGGTTTTTTTACTGAGGATGGGAAAGTTGATAGGGTTGAAGATGACTCATCTATACTTTTTAAAGCCCAAAGGGGATGGGTTCTAATTTGTGGATGCTGTCACAGTGGATTGTTTAATACCATAAAATACATTAAAGAAAAAATGGATATTGATTACTTTCATGCATTAATTGGGGGATTTCATCTTAAAAACCCCACCAAAAATCTCAACCTAACACTCAGGGCACTATCAGAAATAAAATTTGAAAAAATATACCCCATGCACTGTACAGGTTTCAGAGGTATGAAGTTTTTAATTGAAAACTTTCCTGAAAAAGTTAACAATTTAAATTGCGGAGAAAAATTGGTTTTATAATTTGTGCCTGACACTTTTTTCTCTTTCTAAATACTTTTTTTTCTAAATACTAAATGTAAATGCCTGACACTTTTCTCTAAAAAATTAGCCCTAAAATAATTTCCCCTAAAATTTGCCTGGCACTTTATTCTTGGCACTCAATAAAAAAATAAAATAAGGTGCCAGGCATATTTTAACCTCATATTTCTGAAAAAAAATTTCTCCAAAAAGCGAAATATTTTCCAATTAAAACGTTATATATATTTGAGACTATTTTTTAGGAGGAAGTATAAATTATGGGAAGACCCCTTAGAATTAGATTTTATGAACCAAATACAGCAATACATGTTATGTCAAAAACTGCTGGTGGATATTTTTTACTAAAACCTGATTACGTTAAAAAACATTTCTTATATCTACTTAAGACTCTACTTCAGGCATTTTCATTTGAACTCATAAGCTTTTCAATAATGAATAACCATTTCCATTTACTACTTAAAGCTAAAGACATCAACTACTTAAGTGATAATGAAATACTAGAAAAAGCCCAAAAAGCAGGAATATATAAAAGACTATTGTTCACTAAAGATATCGCCACATTAAGAAAAAAACTCTCTGACCTATCTGAATTTATGAAAAATCTTAAAGAAAGATTCTCAAAATGGTTTAACAAAACGTTTAATAGATATGGATATTTTTGGGGAGGAAGATATAAAAACGTGATTATAGAAAATGGAGAAAGCCTTGAAATTTGTAAAAACTACATTGAAATGAACCCCGTAAATGCTGGAATAGTTGATTCTCCTGAAAAGTACAAATTCTCAAGTTGTGGGGAAATGGGAAAATTTATGGAAATTGAAAATAACGAAAATAAAAAACAAAAAAATTATGAACTTAAACCTGAAATAAAAGAAGTACTTGAAAAAAACGAAATTAAGCAGTTAGAAAACGGAGTAGCATTTGGCTCTTTGGAATTTATAATCAACTTTCATAAAAAATTTAAAAATAAAATTAGATTAAAAAAATTAAAAAATTATAAACATCTTACAAATATGAAAAGATTTTTTTCCTTTACTAATGTGAGAACATAATGAACATAATGAATTACAAATAGGATACAACAAAAAAGTTAACATTCTATATTATCTCTTTATCCACCATCTTCTCTAAATATCTAAATATTAAGCCTTAGAATCTTTAAAATTTATTGAATTTTATTAAAGTTTCTTGAATTTCAATTTAACACGTAACTTATACTTCTTCTCAATTCCTTATGCAAGAATAATAACAAAGAATACCGAAAGGGGGGTAGTTGTGATTTTGCAGCACATAATTTTACCTGACACCTTTATTTTTTACAACTATAACAATAACGACTAATTGCGCCTGGCACTTCTCTTTTTTTTTAATGCCTGGCACCTTTTTTTTAAAGAATGTCAGGCATTTTTTAAAGTGTCAGACATAATTTTTCATAAAGGACAAAAAATACTTCCAATCCATCTTTGGCAAGCACTTTATCTCAATTTCCCTATCTGTTATAGGATGCTTAAATTTAAGTCTATGGGCATGTAAATAGAGTCTATTTTCTTCTCTTCCACCATATAAAGTATCCCCTAAAATAGGATTCCCATAAAAACTCATATGAACCCTCAACTGATGAGGTCTACCACTTTTGGGGATTAACCTTAAAAGGGATAAATTACTATCTACATCTAAAAGTTTGAATTTAGTTATTGCCTCTTTTCCTCTATTATATGCAACTTTATACTTATTAAAAAATTTCGGATCCCTTGCAATCTTAGTTTTTATCCTACCTCTTTTCTCCTCCAGAACTCCACATACAACAGCCAGATATTCCTTCTCAATCTTCCCATGTCTAAATTTCTCGTAGAAAATTTTTTCCACTTCTTTATTTTTAGCAAAGATTAAACACCCCGAAGTTCCCTTATCAAGTCTGTGAATAATAGAAGGTTTGTGTGCTATATTTTTTCTCTTGAAATAGTCAAATACTCCCTTCTGGATACTCCCCTCAACTCCCGAAAGGGAAAGATTCACAGGTACCCCTGAAATTTTATTAATAATTAAAAAATACTCATCTTCAAAAATAATATCCTCTTTGTCTAAAACGAATTCCCTGAATTCCTTTCCTTCTTCAAAGTAAAGTTTTACCATATCACCTGCCTTCAAAATCTGGCTTTGAATATGACATCTCCTTCCATTTAAAAAACATCCTCCAGCAGCTATGATTTTTCTAATAATTCTCCTTGAAAGATCTGTATTATGGGATAAAAACTTATCTATTCTGCTACCTTTATCTTTAATTTCCAATTTAAATTTGTAAACTTTCATAATTAAATACTTTTTTTTAATGAAATATAGTTATAAACTATTTACGTTGAAAAAATCAAAGGAGAAATGAATTGAAAAAAGTAATTTTTGTCATCATTTCACTTTTAATTTCTTCCATAGTATTTTTCTTTCCCATCCCAGACCTTTCAGAGGGAGGAGTAATCACACTCTTTATTTTCATACTCGCATCCCTTCTATGGATAAGTGAAGCAATTCCTCTCTATATAACCTCATTTGTGATTTTAATATTTGAAGCCTTACTTCTACCCCATTTCATAAAGGGAATAAGTTATAAAGAATTTTTCTTTCCTTTTTTCTCTCCTGTAATAGTTTTATTCTTAGGTGGATTTACAATATCCATGGGACTTCACAAATTCAAACTGGACAAACTCCTCACCCTTAAAGTTATCTCTTATGTAAAGGGCAGACCTAAACTTCTAATTTTTTCTTTTATGACAATAACAGGATTTCTTTCAATGTGGATGAGCAACACCGCTGCAACTGCTTTAATGGTTGGAGTCGTCATTCCAGTATTAGAAGAGATAAAAGATTACAACTATAACATTTCCTTACTCCTTGCAATTGCATTCGGTGCAAATATTGGCGGTATGGCAACACCTGTTGGAACTCCACCAAATGCCATTGCAATGGGAATACTCAGTACAAGGGGAATAGACATCCCATTTTTAGAATGGATGAAAAATGCCCTTCCAATATCAATCCTTCTCCTACTCCTAACTTTTATAATCCTGCCCTTTCTCTTTCCATTTTCCATCAAAAATGTACCGCTGGAAAAATTTATACACAGAGAAGAAAGTGAAGTCACTAAAAAATTTAGCATTTCAAAAAAAGTGGTGATAATAATTTCACTTGTCACTGTAATTTTATGGCTTCTCTCAGAATGGATAAAAGTAAGTTCCACAATAATAGCCATACTTCCAATAATAGTTCTCTTTGGATCTGGAATTTTAAGTGTAGATGACTTTAATTCCCTGGGTTGGGACATACTGATCCTTATGGGTGGCGGCCTTTCACTAAGCCGGGCCATTGAAGTATCAGGTGTATCCAATTGGATAGTAACTACCCTTGGTTTAAACCACGTAAGTGAAATTTATGTGCTTCTTGGATTTATGGCTATAACAATAATACTTACAAATTTCATTGCAAACACCACAACTGCAGCACTAATTTTACCCCTTGCGGTAACAGTTTTTAAAAGTCCCGTAGCAGCAGGATATGTGGTAGCCCTTTCAGCCTCAATCAGTATGTTACTACCTGTATCCACGCCACCAAACGCAATTGTCTATGGTACGAGAAAAATTCCAATTAGGGCCATGATGAAAGCAGGAATTGTCACAATAATAATATCTGCAACAATACTATTTATTGCAATGAATACTTTTTTAAAGATTACCTGATTAGAAATAGGGAGGTTATCGCAAATAAAAGTCCCAGATAGCCCTTTGCTGAAATTTTTTCTTTAAAAAATAACCTCCCTGCTATAATCGTGAGAGACACAACGCTTACATCTGTGGCGGCAAAAACCACAACTGCAGGCAACTTTGAAAGGGCAAGCACAAAAAAATATAGGTTCATGTAATTAAAAACACCTATAAAAAATCCTATTAGAATATCCCTAAACTCCCTCTTTTTATCTCTACCAAGCAAAAATACATTTATTAGAAGCGCCGTTCCAAAAATTATTAGAAAGAAAACTTCCTTCTGATTCCCTCCAGAAAATTCATCAAAGAGTTTTAAAACAAACTCACCACTTCCCATGAACAAAAACAACAATACAGCAAATAAAACACCTTTAAGTGAATTTCTTCCCCTTTCTTTAGATTTACTCTTCTCATTTTCCCTGATAGCCATCCCAAAAAAATAGAGGGCAATAAGCGCAAGAACTATTCCAGAGCCCCTTTTAATGGAAGGAATTTCAGCAAACAAAATTATTGAAAGTATAATTGGCATAACAACCGCAAGTCTCATAATAGAAACTGAAAGCCCTACACCATTAAAGGAAATGCTATTCATAAATATGACAAAGGTAATAATGAATAAAAAACCATTTATAAGTCCAAAGGAAAGAGTAATTTTGGTGGGTGTAACTCCCCCCCCAATATACCATAAATAAAGTGAAACGGAAAAGGCAACAACGTAATTTACAAAAAGAACCAAAAATTTGTTTCCATTTTTTATTTCACTAATCTTAAAAAGCAATGCATCTATTACGGCAGCCAGAATATTTAATATTAGATACAGCATATCTAAATTATCTCCATTAAATCATTGATATTTTTTATTTTTATGACTTCTATTCCCTCCTCTTTAACTTCACAGGGAGGCAAAAAAATCCTTTTAAAACCCAACTTTTTTGCTTCTCTTATCCTTTCAAAAAGAAGTGGTATTTTCCTCAAATTTCCACTTAATCCCATTTCTCCCAAAAATAGGGCTCGAGATGGTAGAGGAATTCTTTTAAAACTGGATATAATGGAAGCAAGCACAGAAAGATCTGCACCTGGTTCATTTACAGTTATTCCACCCGCAACATTTAAATATACATCTGCAGGAATCAAATTAAGGCCCGTTACCCTTTCAAGCATGGCAAGAAGAAGCGAAATTCTGTTTCTATCATAGGTGGTTGACATTCTCCTTGCATTGCTAAAATTTCCAAGGGAAACAAGTGCCTGAATTTCCACAACAATGGGTCTTATTCCTTCAATCGTGCAAAAATAAGACACTCCATATGAAGATTCCCCAAACTCAGACAGAAAAATCTGGGAGGGATCTAATACTGAAACAAGTCCTCCACTTTCCATTCTGAATATTCCAACCTCATTTACCGCTCCAAATCTATTTTTTATGGATCTTAAAATTCTCGTGCTTTCCATTATCTTCTGAGAATTACCTTCAAAATATAAAACCACATCTACCAGATGCTCCAAAATTTTAGGTCCCGCAATAATTCCACCTTTTGTAATATGTCCCACAAGAAATATTGAACAACCAGAACTCTTTGCAAACTCCACAAGTTTTCTGGCGCAATAATTAATTTGAACCACAGTGCCCGTAGCTGAAGTAAAATTTGAAGAGCCAACTGTCTGTATGGAATCCACAATCAAAACATCAGGCTTTACTTCAGCCAGGCCTTTCTCCAATTTTTCAAAGGAGGTTGTAGAAAGCAAAAACAATTTTTCACTACCCTTTCCACCCAACCTCTTCCCCCTCATTTTTATCTGGGGCAGCGATTCTTCTCCACTTACATAAAGTACTTTCTTCGAAGAAGATAAATTAAAGGCCATCTGAAGCAGTAGTGTGGATTTTCCTGCACCGGGATTTCCACCTATTAAAATAACTGCCCCTTTCACCACTCCCCCACCAAGTACCCTGTCAAATTCTTCAAGTCCCGTGGAAAATCTCTCTTCTTTACTTTCATCAATCTCGTCATATTTTAAGATCTTAACATCCTCTGCCACCGGCCCATCTTCTTTTTTAATTTCCTCAAGGAGAAAGGATTCCCACTCTCCACATCTGGGACACCTTCCCTGCCACTTTGGAGAAGAATACCCACAAACCTGACAAACATAGAGTTTCTTATTCTTTACCATAACTTTTTAAAAATTGAATACCCCTTTGAAGTCTCTTTAAAACCCTATCCTTCCCAAGAAATTCTATAACATCAAATATACCGGGGGCAACCACATGCCCTGTAAGCATCACCCTGATAGCACCTATTAAATCACCACTTTTCACACCATATTTCTCAGCCACACTTCTCAAAATTTTTTCACTCATCTCAAGATCGAGTTCATCCAATAGAGAATATTCATTCAAAATTTCCACGAGGGCATCCATCAACGCATCATCTTTCTTAAAATACTTTTCTATACCCTCCTCACTATAGGAAAAATCATCTGAAAAATATGCCCTTCCAAGAGTTGCAAAATCTTCAATCCTTCTGTATCTTATTTTTAAAAGGTCAATGCCCTTTAAAAACCAATCTCTCTTTTCACCCAAAAATTCCTCTCTGAAGAGATTGTATTTCTTTAATACATTTACAACATCTGGCAATAGCCTCTCAGGGGGCAAACTGGAAATAAATTTCCCATTAATCCACTCAAGTTTTTTAAGATCAAACATGGCATTTGTTTTTACAACATCCTTTAAATCAAAGAGTTCAATCATCTCATCCATTGTAAGTATCTTCTTATTTGTCCTCGGAGACCACCCCATAAGTGCCAGAAAATAGGCAAAAGCCTCTGGTAAAAATCCATCCTCCCTATATTTTGAAACAGCAGTGGCCCCATGTCTTTTGCTAAGCCTCGTCCTATCGGGTCCTAAAATTAAGGGGATGTGGGCAAATTTTGGTATATCCCTTCCAAGTGCCCTGTAAAGTAAAATCTGCTTTGGAGTGTTTGAAATGTGATCAGCCCCCCTTATCACATGGGTTATCCCCATTTCAGAATCATCAACCACACAACTCAAATGATAGGTGGGATAACCATCAGAACGTAAGAGCACAAAATCTTCAAGTTCACTACATTTTACTTCAATTTTTTTCTGGACAACATCCTTAAATCTAATTATCCCCTCCTGGGGTACCTTAAATCTTATTGCATAGGGCTTATTTTCCCTCAAATTCCTTTTAATTTCATCTTCAGTTAGATTTCTACATGTCCCATCATATTTATAGGGTACACCCTTTTTCCTTGCCTCTTCTCTCTTTCTCTCAAGTTCCTCCTTATTACAAAAGCATCTATAGGCTTTT
This sequence comes from Acidobacteriota bacterium, assembly GCA_027064125.1. Taxonomy (GTDB): domain Bacteria; phylum Acidobacteriota; class JAAYUB01; order JAAYUB01; family JAMOQF01; genus JAMOQF01. The sequence goes on along the minus strand of JAMOQF010000075.1, from coordinate 7,001 downwards.
CCTTCTTCCACAAGCTTTTCTGCCACATTTCTATAAATTTCAAGTCTTTCACTCTGATATATGGGGCCTTCATCAAAATCCATTCCAAGCCACTTCAAATCCTCAATTATAACATCACTTAACTCCTTAGAAGATCTTTCCACATCAGTATCTTCAATCCTTAAAATAAATACGCCACCATTTCTTCTCGCAAACAAATAATTAAAAAGAGCAGTCCTTGCCCCTCCAATGTGTAAATACCCCGTTGGACTTGGTGCAAATCTCACTCTTACCTTTTTTCCCATATCTAATCTCCCAAAAAAATAGAAAACATTTTATCACAAAAAGCGTATAATTTTTATGTTGTAATGACGATATTTTAATGGAGGGTAAAATGAAAAAGAAAATTATACTTATTGTCTTCGTTATCTTTATATCCTTTCCCCTTTTAAATGGAAAAACATTTAAAAGTAAAAGCGAATTGGATGCCCACCTGATGGCAAAAATAAACAAAAATCCAACACCTATTAATGATAGGATGAACTTTTTCAAGGAGAAACTAATATTTCAGAAAAACTCCATTTTCAAAAATTTAAAATGGGTAAACATTGGACCTTCAATTCAAGGTGGAAGGATAACAGACATAGAAGTGGATCCCTTTAACAAATACAAAATTTACGTTGCAGCGGCTTCAGGTGGCATATGGAAAAGTGAAGACAACGGCATATCCTGGAAACCAATTTTCGATAAAGAAGCAACCCTTACAATTGGTGACATAGCAATAGATCCCAAAAATCCAGATACAATATGGGTTGGGACAGGGGAATCCAACTCCAGTAGAAGTTCCTATGCCGGGATGGGAGTTTTCAAAAGTACCGATGGTGGAAAGACATGGCAGTACATGGGACTTGGTGAAACACACCACATAGGAAGAATCGTCGTGGATCCAAAAAATGACAATGTTGTCTATGTTGCAGCAATAGGCCATCTTTACACTCACAACAGCGAAAGGGGACTTTATAAAAGTGAGGATGGTGGAAAAACCTGGAAAAAAATTTTATATGTCAATGATACCACCGGCTGCATAGATGTGGCAATAGACCCCAAAAATCACAAAAATATATATGCCATCATGTGGGAAAGGGATAGAAGGGCATGGAATTTTGTGGAAAGCGGTGAAGGTAGCGGTTTATATAAATCAACTGATGGCGGAAAGCACTGGGAAAAGTTGACAAATGGTCTCCCTACAGGAAAGGATGTGGGAAGAGGTGGAATAGATATTTGTTATTCCCATCCCCAGACAATATATGCAATTTTTGACATTCAAAAAAAGGCAAAAGAAGAAAAGGGAAAGAGGAAAAATAAACTTACCTATGAAAAATTACTGCATATGTCAAAAGAAGAATTTTTAAAACTTGACAAAAAAATTCTCAAACTATTTTTGATGGAAAATGGCATCTCCCATAAATACACCCCGGAAAAACTAAAGGAGATGGTAAAAGGTGGCAAAATAACAATAAAAGATATAGCAAACTACGTAAATGATGAAGATAAAAGACTTGTAAACAGTCGTGTTGTAGGACCTGAAATTTTCAGGTCAGATGACTATGGCAAACACTGGAGAAAAACAAACAAAGAGGAAATAAGAGATTTTTTTAATACCTATGGATACTATTTTGGGCAGATAAGGGTAAATCCTAAAAATCCAGATGAAGTATACATTTTAGGTGTTCCCCTCATGAAATCCACAGATGGGGGAAAAACCTTTAAAATAATCTCAAAGAGAAATGTACACGCTGACCACCATGCTCTGTGGATTGACAGGAGTTTTCCCAACCACATACTCGATGGAAATGATGGGGGATTAAATGTCTCCTACGATGGTGGAAAACACTGGTTTCACTTTGAAAATCTTCCCATAGGGCAATTTTATACAATATTTGTGGATCAATTTGAAAGATATAGGGTTTTTGGTGGTTTACAAGATAATGGAGTTATGATGATGGATGAAGATGGTAACTGGAAAACCATTTTCTGGGGCGATGGAGGATATGTATGTGCAGACCCTTCAAATAGAGATGTGGTGTACTGTGAATATCAATTTGGAAACATCTACAGGCTCAATCTTAAAAAGAAAAGTTTCAAAAATATTAAACCCCTTGCAGATATTGGAGAAAAACTCTATAGATATAACTGGCAGACACCATTTTTTCTGTCAAACTATAACCCCCTTACTTTAATTTATGGTTCAAATGTTCTCTTGAAAAGTTATGATAGGGGGAACAACTGGTTTACCTACAGTAAGGACCTAACAACAAACCCTGAGCCACAGGGAGATGTCCCCTTTGGGACCATAACAACCATATCTGAATCACCAATAGATCCTGCCATATACTATGTGGGAACAGATGATGGCAAAATATGGATAAGTAAAGATGGTGGACACACATTCACCCAGATTGGCAAAAGCCTTCCAAAAAAATGGGTTTCAAGGGTAGTTGCATCAAAGTTTAAAAAGGAAAGGGTATATGTCACCCTCACTGGATATAGAGATGATGATTTTAAAACATACATTTATGTTTCTGAAGACTTTGGCAAGAACTTCAAATCAATCTCTTCAAACATAAAATTTGAAAGTGCAAATGTAATAAGGGAAGACCCATATAACGAGAAAATACTTTATCTCGGAACAGATAGCGGTATATGGTTAACACTTAATGGAGGCAAAGAGTGGATCCCCTTTAACAACAATATCCCCATAAGTGTGCCTGTACACGATATCGCAATTCAAAAGAAAAAAAGAGAAATATTTCTGGGTACTCATGGAAGAAGTGTCTATAAAACAAACCTTGGAATAATAGAAGAAACCGCATCCAACTGCCCTGACAAATATATATACATTTACAGGATCAAAAGAGTATTTTTGCCATCGGAAGAAGAAACCTATGGCACCAATTATGAGCCTGTGAGGAAATTTTACTTTTTCTTAAAAGACAGTGGAAAGGTCGTGGTTAAAATAAAGGATGATAAGGGAAACTTGATTCTTGAAAAAAGTGTTTTAAATGGAGAAAGGGGAATAAATATCTTCTACTGGAACATGAAAAATAGTCAAAAAGAATATATCCTTCCGGGAAAATACAAAATAGAAATGGAGTGTAAAGGAGGAAGATTTGAAAGGGAATTTGTAGTTAAAGAAAGCATGTCACCTTTTATGATTCCCCAGGAACCTGAAGAAGGGAAAAAGTAAGGGTGGGGGATTACTTCCCCCCATCTTTATCAGTTAAATATGAAACCAAAATACCTGCAATAAGTGAAACAAAAAATCCCGGAATAAGTTCATACAACATATCTTTTAAAAATGGAATGGATGTCCAAACTACAACCACAAGAGGTCCAACTATTAAATTTGCAAGGGCTCCCCACTTGTTAAATCTCTTAAAATAGAGAATTGAAAGTACCATGGGGGAAAATGCAGCACCAAGTGCTCCCCATGCATATAAAACAAAAGTATAGATGACCTTCACATTCTGGATGGCAAACAAAATGGCTATTACCGTGAATAAAAATATGGTTATACGGGTATACAAAACCAATTTTTTCTCATCCACATTTTTTTTAGTTATCTTGAGCCATAGGTCATTTATAAGGGAAGTTGCTGCATACATTAATTGAGAATCAGCAGTTGACATAATGGCTGCAGTTATAGCTGCAAGAACAATACCTGCAAGAATAGGATGCAAATAAAGAGAAGCAAATTTTGGAAGAACCTGTTCTGGATCCTTTAAACTGGAAAATAATACCCTTCCACAGAGTCCCAATGTAACTGAACCAAATAAGACAAACACTCCCCAAAGGGTTGCTACAAGTCCCGAGATTTTTCCTTCTCTCTCATCCTTTACTGTTATATACCTTATGACCACATGCGGCATACCCTGATATCCAAGCCCTATTCCTAAACTTCCAAATATAAATCCCAAACTCCCCCACAGTGTGGCATTTTTTAAATTAAACAGGGATGCCATTCCCATATTTTGAAGCATATGAAAAACATTTAAAATTCCTCCTGCTTTAAAAATAGCAAAGATGGGTATTCCAATCATTATACCAGCCATCAGCACTCCCTGAAGGGCATCTGTCCAGCAAACTGCAGCATATCCACCCATAAGTACATACGCCCCAATAATAATACTTCCTATTAAAACGCCATTTTCATAAGTGGTAAGCCCCATACCATGCAATGTTTTCCCTGCACCAATAAATTGAGAAATGACATATACAAGCATAAAAAACACAACAACTACACTTCCAATAATCCTTAAAAAGTGTTTTTTATCATTGAGAGTATTCTCCACAAAATCCGCAAGGGTTAGTGCATTTACCTCTCCTGATATCCTCCTAACCGGAGCAATAACAAACAACCAATTTATAAGATATCCAAATACACATCCAATAGCAGCCCAGTAGGCAACAACTCCTTTTGAATATCCAAGGCCAGAAAGCCCAAGCATAACCCAGGCACTTTCAGAACTGGCAGCCGCACTTAAAGCAGTGACAAAAAAACCAAGGGACTTTCCAGCAGAAACAAAGTCTTCATAAGTTCCAGAATATTTCTTTTCACCCAGATATCCAATCACAATAAGGGCTATAAGATACAAAACAAAGGTAATAATCAAAGAAATATGGTGAAGAGGCATAAAAACTCCTGGAAAAGATTTTAAAAGTCATTATATCAAAATTCAGAAGTTAAAAAAATTTTGTATCAAGTAAACAAAACCTATTAAAATAAGCTAAAAAGAGTTCTTTTAATTTTGCCTGACACCTTTTTTTAGATCTTGTCTAAATCTTGTCTGACACCAATTTTAATTTATGCACCAATTTTTTTGCCTGGCACTAAATTCACTACTTACTTACCTACCTGTTTTACTTACTTTACTTACTTGCTTGCCTGACACCTTCTTTTTTTCAAATCCTAAATCCTAAATCACAAATCAGAACTTGCCTAACTCGCCTGACACTTTTTTCTCCATCAAAATTCTTATAAAATCAAAGGGTGCAATTAGATTGACTTTATTTAATGTTTTTGCTAAATTTTATAATATAAAGAAGGATGGAGGTATTGTAATGAGAAGGATTTTGTTTACAGTTTTCATTTCTTTATTTGGAATATTTTTATTTTCCCAATCAGGGCCCTTTAACACGCCAGCAGAGGTGAGTTTAGAGTTTAGCACAAATCCCCAGATGGGAAGTGATATAACGGTGGATGTATACTGTGATTTAAATGGAGTTACAAATGGTAGTGGAATAAATGCCATGCTTGGTGGTTATGCAGTATCCATATCCTTTGACAGTTCAAAACTTAAGTTAAAGAGTGTGACTGCCGGGAGCACATCACCCTTTTCATCCAGTGATTTTGTATATACGGATATAGACAGGGCAAACAGGAGGGGATTTGTAACGGTATTAAACACGCAAACCACCTCAAGTGGTCCAAGTGGTATTGTACATCTTGCGACACTGACCTTTACACCGGTAGAAGGGGGTAAGGTGATATTTAATGGTAAGTCATCGAGGACATTGATAGAACCATCACTGTCATCCATATATGAGTCATCAGGGGGACCATCAGAGATAGAGTACACTCCAGAGAACACCTATGATGTGTTGAATATAGATCCCAATGGGAATTTACTCCACTTATATGTGCCCTATTTTTATTCAGTATCCAGTGGATTTGAGGGGGTATCCATAGTTAACTATGGAGGGAGTGATTCAAGTGTTAAGTTTTATGGATATGATGAGAGTGGTAATTTAGTGGATGTACAGGGAGGAGTAAATGGAGATGCCACGGAGGTTAGTGTTGGAAGTGGGAGTCAATATGTGAGGATGGTGCAGAATTTATTTGGTGTAAATGATCCCATAGGAGTGGATGGTGGATGGATAGATATAATCTCCAGTTCAAATGATGTGAGTGGATTTTTCTTAATAGGAGAGAATGATCCCAGCACAGTATATAAGACACTTGATGGAGTTGATTTAAGTTTTAAGTTGTATAAGGAACTTTATATCCCCATAATGTATAGCAACAGCAATGCAAAGCCCAACAGGGTATTGATATTTAATCCCTCATCAAATGAAGTAAGTGGTAGGTTGAGTTTCAGAGATAGTGAAGGGAATGAGGTGTATAGTGAGGATGTGGATATATCACCTCATGGTGAGTATATACACACGGTTGATATGGGCCAGGGAGATATAAGTTATGGGGTATTTACCACGAATAATGATGCAGAGGTAGGGGGGATAGAGATATTTGGAGAGAGTGGAGATTCCATGGGAATGTTGAGTTGTTTGGGAGAGAGTGATGCGTCCAATGTGTTGTATGCCACGCATCTTGCCAGTGGGTATGTTGGGAATGTGAGGTATTATACGAGGTTTAACATAGTAAATCCCGGGGATAGTGATGTTACGGTGACTTTTTCATTGATAGATGACAGTGGAAATTTAATAGGTAGCAGTGTAAGTAAGAGTATCAAGGCGCATGGAGAACTTGACATAAAGGGTTATGAGTTATTTAATTTGGAGGATCCCACGACGACAGATAAACTTACCATAGGGACGGTGAAGATGGTATCAAGTGGGAACATATTGGGTTGTTTGACCTTTGGAGATGCTGCAAATTCCAAATTTATGGCGACTTTACCGTTGTTATCCACATCAAGTATAAAGAATGAGTTGTATTTAGATCATGTGGCGATAGGAAATATAGGAGGGATAGATTATTTTACAGGGATAACCATATATAATCCAGGGAGTGAGACAGCGCATATGACGATAACACTATATGATCAGGATGGAAACGAGATAACAAAGACAAATACTCCCTATGAGTTGGGACCTGGAAAGAGGTTATCCACCATGCTTCAGAATATATTCAGCAATCTACCAGGTGATTACAGTCAGGCAGGAGGATTTTTAAAGATAGAAAGTGATAAAGAGGTATGTTCCTTTATGTTGTTTGGAGATGC
>JAMOQF010000074.1 GCA_027064125.1 Acidobacteriota bacterium | reverse complement strand
ATTTTCAAATATGAAGAGGGGGGAAATTTCTTTACACCACAAAAAATGGAATTACTTCCTATTACACTCCCTGAAACCATAAAGGAGAAAAATCCTTCTTTTGAAAGTTTCTTCTCTTTTTTCAATTTCAGAAGTGGTTTTATTTCAGATGAAAAGAGAATTTTTTCCCCATCCTGAAAATAGTATAAAGGTTTCTGTCCCAAAATGTCCCTTCCAACAAATAGTTCTCTTTCAAGGGAATCCCAAATTACAAAGGAAAACATCCCATTTATCTCTTCAAACATTCCCTCTCGTTTTTCAATGAATAGTCTCAGTAAAACCTCTGTATCACAATTTGAAAAAAATTTATGTTTTCCCTCAAGGTTTTTTCTTATCTCTTTAAAATTGTATATCTCGCCATTAAAAACTACTACAAACCTCCCATCTTCACTCAACATTGGCTGATGTCCTCTGGGGGAGAGATCGAGAATACTTAGCCTCCTATGGGACATAAAGAGATTACCTTCAGGGGATAGATAAAAGCCTTCATCATCTGGTCCCCTATGTTTAAGTAATTTTGAGGCATCTTCTAAATCTCTTAAAAAGTCCTCATCAATTTTATCTTCAAAAAATAGTGAACATAAAAATCCACACATGTTAAACTCTCTTGTATACCTTCATCAATTTCTCAACATAACTACCAATGGAAAACTCACCTTTAACACATTTCCTGAACTCTAAAAAATTATTCCAGTCTGATCTTCTAAAACCTACCACCTTTTGAGCCATCTCCTCTTCATCCTCACACACAAATACCATACCATTACACTCATTAAAAATCTCAACTACACCACCACCATCTCTAAATGCAAAAGTTGGCACCCCAGAAACTATCCCCTCAAGTGCTGAAATGCCAAAAGGCTCCTTCTCTGAAGTAAAGAGCAAAAAATCTATTTCACCAAAAAATTCCTCAATATTTTCTATAAATCCCAGAAATTTAGCATTTTCTCCAATGGGAGAGTTTATAAACAACTCTTTAATTTTTTCCCTTTCTGGACCATCCCCTGCAATTAAAAATCTGGCATCTCCTCTTTTTTTAAATATTTTTAATGAGACATTGAAAAATCTATCCAATCTCTTTTGCCTAACAACCCTTCCAATAAAGCCAATTTTTATGTAGTTCTTCCTTTTAAATTCACATTTTACATCCCCTTCCAGGTGGTAGAAATTATGTATAACAACCCTTTTAACTTCTTTTGAAAAGTGGTACATTTCACAAAAGACCCCCATGGAAAACTCCGAATTAAAAATTACAAAATCCACCAACCTAAAGGCAATATGCCTCATTATGAATCTCTTTATTTTCTCCTTAAACTTAAGTTTTCTAAAAAAGGAAAAATTCCCATGTTCGGTATAGATAATCTTTCTTCCAACTATTTTTGCCACAAAAAAGGCCGTGGGCATAAAGGACTGAAAGTGAATCACATCATACTTTTTAAAAATTTTAAAAAGGGAAAAAAAATCATCTTTTCCCCTTACACTTTTATCTTCAAGTAAACTTTTTGGAAATTTTTCATAAAAAACTCCCCTTTTATTTAAAAAGAAAAATTTAATTTCAAGATCAGTAAAGGGTTTATTTTCTGAAAAATATTTTCCAAGGGAGTAATTTAATTTTTCTATTCCACCAATTTCTCCAGAAGTAATTACCACAAGAATTTTCTTCATATTTCCACAATTCTCCAGAGTCCATTTAGAAACTCAAATATCTTTAATTTTAATCCCTTCTCTAAGGGCAAAAAAATAGATGGTATGGGAAGGGAAACATCTCCTTCTAATTTTTTCCCAAAATTAAAAAGAATCCTGAAAAATTCTAAAAAATCCTCATCAAGAGGTGTACTTTCTTTAAAAGAAAACTCTATCCTTGAAAAGTACTTCCCACCTAAAACCATTTTAATATTTTTTTTATTCCCATACTTAAAATAGACATTCAAATATTGATTAATTGAAAAATAATTTAAATAGCTGGCAAAATCTCCAAGATCTTCACTTTCAAAAAAATCCAGTGTATACAAAATCCCCTTTTTAAATAACTCAAATAGAAGTGAATATCTTTTTTCATCATCCAGGTAAAACCATTTCCTTCTTAAACTTGTTATCCCCTCTTCAAAATGAGAAGAATCTCCAAAAAAATCTCTAAAGATTTTTAAATCATACTTCATCCCATTTAAAAGTAAAAGTAATCCCCTTACCTTTAGAAGACCACCCATAAAACTTCTCAAAAAGGAAATGAGATTTTTTACCATAAATAGTTTCCCATAAAACTTTTCTTTAACGAAATTCTGTGAAAGTTTAAAATTTCTCTTCACAAAAAGGGGATTTAAATTGTAAAAGGGAACCATATATTTAAAATAATCCAAACATTCCTCAGGTATTACAAATAGTTGGTGGATAAATAACCTCTTTTCATTCTCATTTAAAAATTGAAAAAAATTACTCTTTAAACCACATCCACTTTTTACAACTATTAAAATATCAATATCTGAAATCCCATCTCCTTTCAGATTTCCACATAGAAAAGATCCCAGCACTTCCTCTTTTTCTGAAAAATATCTATTTACCTTTTTAACGCTACTTTCATAATACTCATCTTTTACCCTCACTGGAATATCTATTAATTTAAAATGAGAAAAATCCTGGAGGGAATTAAACAGATTTCTTAACTCATAAAGATTATAAACTTTCAACTTCACGCTCCAATAATTTAAAAAAATCCCCCAAATTTATTTTATCAATTCTTAAAATAATTTCATCTGGAAGATGTTTATAAACCCCGTGGGAGAAAAATCTGTTCACTTTGTGATAAATCCAGGGATACCATGTGGGAAAATGGGGTAGGGGATTATTTCTTCTCATCCACTTATTTCTAACCTCACTTAAAAAATCAAAAATACCCCATCTATCAATATTCATCTCACTAAATATCTCAAAACTTTCTCTTTTATAGACATTTATACCCTTTGACTGCAAAAAAAGAGATGGGATTAAAAGCATTCTTGAAACAAAATGTTTGAAATTATATCCATTTCTTATATAAATCCCACTTTCATAAGTATTTTGAAGCCCTCTTATGAAAGTTCTAAATCTCTCTTTAGAAAAGGATACATCTTCATAAGGTGTAATGGAAATTTCAAAATCGCCTCCAAATGATTTCATATTTTTAAAGGTTTCAAGGGGTAAAAACCACTGGGGATAGCAGTTAAACATCCTTTTATCCAAAATAAACACGCCGTGATGTTGTGTGTAGTCAAAGGAAAAAGTAAGTTTTAAAATTTTCCCTATGCCTTTTTGTATTAAAACTGAATCGCTTTTTTTAACATCAAGGATTAAAAGTAAGTCAATATCGCTAAATTCTGTGTAATCATATGTTGCAAAACTTCCATGAAGTAAAAGCATGCCTTTTGGATAAAAAAATTTTTTCGAAATTTCCTCAAAATTTTTAAAGATTTCTGAGATTTTATCTTCATAACAATTTAAAGATATACCTTTTATCTTGATATCTGTGGATCTACCACAACCTTTTTTAAACTCCTCAAATTCGCTATAAGTTTTTTTTCGCAGATTAAAAAAGGGCATCAATTCTCTATTTAAATATTCATAAAGTTTTTCAGAATACTCCTTCACTTTTTTTAAGCCCCCTTTCGCTGTGATATAGCCCTATGGCCACAATGGAATATACAATCCACTGGGAATTTATCATCATAAATTGTTGCGTACCAATACCTGCAAGGGTAAAAAAATCAATGTGTAAAATAAGAGCAAATAAGATAAATTCAGACAAAAATTCTTCTCCCACATCACGGTAGAATTTAAATCCTTTATAAAGGAGATATACAAAATAAAACATTACCAAATGGTAAATAACACATCCAACAATCCCAAAATATTCAAGTAAAAAAAGCACCTGATTTTCAGGATTCCCCACATGACGCGCCCCAAACAATTTACTTAATAGTGGAAGTGTTTTAAACTGTCTCCAGTGAAATTCCCATAACATCCCCCTTCCACCACCAAAGGATCTGAAGGAAAGATTTCCCCTTAAAACCTCAACCACATCCCACATTCTGTATGAAACTTCAGGAATAAGAAAATAAAGGCACAAAAATAAAGAAGCAGCAAAAAAAATCATGTGGTATTTTTTCTTAAACAAAAAATATAAAAAAACAGTAAGGGCAAGGATTCCCCAGGCTGTTCTCGCATATGTCTTATAAAAGAAAAAAAGGGCTATTAATATATAAAAAAATAGAAAAATAGTTCTCCAGCCCGTTTTTAAATAATCCTTTTTTCTAAAATAGGCAATTACAAGGACAAAGAAGGAAAAATAGGCAAGGTTAAATGTCCCTTCATAAACACCAGAAATTCTGAGTAATCCATGGGCAGTTAGGTAAAAATTTGAGTGCTCGCCTGCTGTCATAACTCCCCTATACCCCATAAAATAGGCAATACCTGTGGCAACATAGGCAGAAATCGCACTTAAAAAAATCACATCCAGCAATTTTTTGACATCTTCCCTTGAGTAAAATAAAAAAGGAGCCACAAACATCATACTAAATGCACTAACTGTCTTTGCCAGAACAATTGTTGATTCAAAGGCATCTTCTGGAAATCTAATTAAATTTAAAATATATGTTACAAAACCTGAGAGAAAAAAAAGAAGTATTAAGGAAATACTTTTTATCTTAAATATATTTTTTTTATGTGTCACAAGGTAAATTATAATCAAAATAGGAACAAGTGCTCCAACAATATAGAGGGGACTTATCCCATATTTAAATTTATACTCCCAGAACATATCTATTATGGGTCTTGTGAAAAAAATCAGATAAAAGGCAAGTTTTGGATTGTTAAAGAAATAGGCAAGAAGTAATATTATGACAAAAACACCTATACTTAAATAACCTATTTTTAATGTTAAGAGGGATACAACTATTGACAGAAATATAAATAGAGCCTCTTTCTTTCCATCCATAGAAAAATTATAACCTCAAATGGGGAAATAGACAATTGAGCCAATACTTTCTCTCAAAAAAAATTTGAAGGGCAAAGGAATACACCTTCTGAGAATAATATCCCAGGGAATATATTTCATCCATTTTCACAATCACATCCTGAAAAGAAAAATCTTTACACTTTTCATAAATTAAAATTGGGACAAGTAGAGAATTAATTACCAACTTTCCCCTCCTTTTACACATATTTATAAATCTCCTATCATCTGAAACAAAAATTAATCTACCTTCACTCTCTTCAATTTGAAAAAGGGTATCCTCTCCACTAAAAATATCCACTTCATCAACATTTTTAGTCTCAATATTGGTGAGAGAAATACCTATTTCATCCATTATTACACTGGTGGTAATACACTTAAAAGAGGAACAAAACCTGGATAAAATTCCTGCCTTTTTTAAATAAATTATGGAACAACTGTCAAGGCAAAATAGAGTCATAAATCCATTTAAACTCTTCTAACTTCATATAACTTCCCCTTTTAAATACTTCCCTCAATTCCCTCTTTGAAAACCCCTTACTTCTTGAAGAGACAAGTTCAAAGGGAATTGAAATGGGAGTTACAAAAAGATGAAGAGTCCCATCCCCATACTTCCTCAAAATAATTGAATATATGAGACCAGAATTACACCCAGAAAATCTCCTGTTTATTTCTTTTCTTATTCCATAGGTCTTACATGAAGGAAAATTACAGTTTAATATATCCATTTCATCCTGAGTCCCATTTCTCTCAATAAATTCAATCCTCTTAAAAAAATTTTTTAAAAATATTTCATCAACTTCCGGACATTTCCCTTCCTTTAACTCACTAATTGAAACTTTCTTAAGTTCCGAAAGAATATTTACATATTGGAGCAAATAATCATCAAATGGAAGGGTTGAAAGTCCCTCCATCATGAGTTTTTTCCTTAAAGAATCAAGAAGTTGAGATATATAATCATAAAATGAGGGAAAGGGATCCAGAAAGTATTCAACATTTTTCCCAATATTCTGAGAGAAATAAAAAGACTTTCCCTGAGTAAATGAACTGTTGAGGAGATTTAAAGTCGAAATTTCATATCTTGAAATATCTGGAAGAGAAAATCTTTTTCCATATCTATCATAGTCCCTAAAAAGCAGATATCCCCATCTAATTAAATTCTCATCCAATGTACATACATTCTTCCCTTCTATTTTCTTCCTGTAAGAGATAAGTGCTCTTTTATATCCACAGTAATCGGGGAAATTATTGAGATTCCTCTTAAAATCAGATATGAACAAGAAATCATTTCCATCTGGAAATAGTTTAAAAATACTTAAAATCCCATTTCTTTTAAATCTCATGCAGAGTGCATTACAGTAGAGAAATTTATATTCTTTGTGCGTTAGCCATTTACAACTCAATCTCTTTATTTTTACATCACCACAATTACATCTTTTCAACCCCTCCAATAAATATTTAAAATTTTCATCTTTTAAGTTGGGACCTGTAAAAGGATAAAGGATGCTTTTTAATGTTGAAGAATAACCACTCTCAACAGGTGGGAAAAAAGTCAATTGACAATTTTTTCCAAATTCTTTAATAAATTCCTTCTTTAATAATTTGAGATTATCTTCATTTTGCAGTTCAAAAAAATTCTTTAAAAGATCCCTCTTTTTATTTAAAAATGATGAGATATCGTAAAAATTTATAAAATCCCCTGTCGGTTCAAAAAACCTATAAAATCCATATAAGACACCCCACAATTCATCCCCACTTCTATCCCTTTGATTAACAATAACCGTCACATCTTTTAAACACTGGGTAAATAAAATTGCCTGCAAAAAAGTTATATCCTTTTTCAGTAGAAATTTAAAATGGCTGAGCCAGAGATATGACCTTCTGTAATTGTCAATTTTAGACATCCTCCCCTCAAAGGGTTTAAAAATGGAATAGTCAAAGCACAATTCCTTTTTAATCCTCAAATTTTCTTCCATATCAAGAGAAAGCAAAGGAGATGGAAAAACACCTTCACATCTATTTATTAAATTCAACTCTTTCCTAACAATTCCACTTACTATAAATGGAGTGGGACTGTTATTGTCAATTAATCTTAAAGCAACACATAAAAAAGCAGTATTTCTCCACGCAGCCTCCTTAAGCAGTCCACCATTTTGCTCATATTCCTTTAAAGATTGGTGCATTAAGGCAATCAAAAGTTTTTTCAAAATTTTTATGTTATACTCCCGCTCCACGTGATATTCAATCTTTTTAAAAAGGTTATGGTAGATTAATCCGATTGTTTCCACATTAATATAGACATTTTTCCCATTTTCCAAAATGTTGGAATAGGCCCTTTTTAAATTATAAGTCTCCGGAAAATTTTCATTTTTAAAGGGTAAAAAGCCCCTTTCATACAAAATACTCAATTTACTCTCATCAAATTCCGAGAGAAACTGATTTTCCTTTACAAATTTATCAAACTCTTCCTTTGAAATTGAGTAATTTCCGCTTACATCTATATATTTTGTTTTTTCAAATGGCAAAAAAGAAAAAAAGGTATCAGGATTTGATACCTTATCCTTAGAGAAATAAAACCCTCCAGATTCAGGAGCAGTACTTTCCCTTATACACGCAGAAAATAAAATAAGAAGCGTTAATAGAAGAAAATACTTTTTCATTTTACCTTTTTTAAAATCTTCAGAAATTTATCGGGTGGCACGAAACCCGTTATTCTCAGATCCTTTAACTCCTTTCCTTCCTTATCAAAGAAAATTACAAGTGGCAGACCTTTAATATCGTACTTTTTAGCAATTTTTTTATTTTGTTCATTATTTTTAGTCATATCAATTTTAACCAAAACAAAATTCCCCAACTCCTTCTGCACTTTTTCATCAGAGTATGTTTTTGCATCAAGTTCCTTACATGCAAGGCACCAATCAGCGTAAAAGTCAACAATTACATATTTTTTCTCCCTCTTAGCAATGGAAAGACCTCTGTCAATGGAATGTATCCACTTTAAATTATTCTCCATAGAAGGGGCAAGAAAATTCATTAAAGCGATAAAGGATCCTGCAGTTATCAGGATAAGAGAAATGGATTTTCTTATTTTTTGTTTCCTATTGGCAAACATAAAATCCACATCCAGAGAATCTGAAAAAATACCCAGGGCAATCAAAATAACTGCCAAAAGGTAAAATATGGGTTTTTGCACACCTATGGGATTTATTGCAGGAAAGGCATTTCTCAAAAAATATAGTCCCGCAAGAAACATTATTACAGCAAAAATACTTTTAATAACATCCATCCATCCACCAGATTTTGGCATGGCTGAAATAAGAGAGGAAAAGGTTCCCAAAACTATGAATATCAATCCAAGTCCAAAGGCATACACAAATAACATTAAAAATCCAAGTATAAAACTTCTCGTGGTGGAAACATATAGCAATATGGCTCCAAGTACAGGCCCTGTACAGGGAGCAGCAATAATCCCAGCCACAAGCCCCATGGAAAAGGCACCTAAAAAACCCTTACCCCCTACCTTAGAAACCTTAGTCTGTAAAGAGGCAGGTACATTAAAATTAAAAACCCCTGCCATAAAAAGGCCCAGGAGGAAAAAAATAACTCCGATAACGCCCATTACATAAGGATTACTCATATACTGTCCGAACATGGAGCCCGTCAAAACAGAGATAATTCCAAGTAGTGAATAGGTAAGGGCTATCCCCATGACATATGTAACCGAGAGTAAAAAAGCCTTAAATTTATTTCTTTCCCCCTTTGCACCAAAAACACTTATGGTTATGGGTATTATTGGCAACACGCAGGGAGTAAAACTTGTAAGTATTCCAAGGAAAAAAATTACAAGGAAACCAACCACATACCCTTTACTTTTAAAGAGGTTGGAAATTCTATTTTCCCCTTTTCTTCCTCCTGTAGAAGATGTGTTTGTATCTTCTTTAAAGGTATTTCCAACGCCACTTTTTACAACAATATTAAAATCAAGTAGCCTTTCTTCAGGTAAAAAACACATAACACCAGCGCATCCCTGAAAACCAATCTTCAACTTTTCTGCATATTTTCCCTCTTTCAAATTCCCTTTAATTTTTATTTTAATCAGAAAGGAATCACCATTTTTATAATATTCCATTTCCCTCTGAGTTATTGGATCAAAAACCTTCTCTGAAGGAGGATACTTAATACTTTCAATGGAATATTTGCTCCCTTTTAAAGGAGAAAAGGAAAGCATGGCCTTGTCTATGTGATAATCTTCAGGCATAGAAACAAAAACTGTCAACTCTCCTATGCCCCCTTCATCTACTGTTATTTCTGGATTTTTAATACTAAATTTGATTTCACTGGAACCATCCTGGGCAAATAAAAAGAGAAAAAAAATTGAAAAAATAAATATCGAAGTAAAAAGCCTTCTTACCATATCAGCCCCTCTTACCCTTTCTAATAAACCAAATAAAAATTAATTATATATTATTAAAGCAACTGGTCAAACCTTTAATTATTCTAAATTCTCAAAGGAAAATTAGAAGTAAACAGGTAAAAAAGTAATTTTTAACCATTTTTTGACGATATTTAAGGAAGTTATATATTTTTTAACTTTTATCAGAAAATTTTTAAATTTAAGCCTTTAATCGTAAATTTTGCCTAACACCTCCACTTAAAAATTAAATCACTCATTGTGTTTTAATTCTTTTCAGGAATTTCCTTTTTAGATTAATCTCAACCTCTTTCTTTTGATATTGAGATTTTTCCCCTCATACAATTAATGCTACACTGCCGTTAGTAATAATGCCTTTTATTTTGAAATGCAAGTTTATTATGTGTTATAATACGCTTTATGTGAATTGAACCATAAAGAGCAAATCACATCTATTACCATGCAAATGTGGCTGATGTGTATGAGGTATTATCTAAATTGATAATTTTTTAGGAAGGAGGTAAAAAATGAAACTCATGAAAATTAAACTCGATGCCGCCATCTTGATCCAATACTCCATAGTTGTTGTTAAAGTATTGTTAATAGCATTTTTTGGATGGATTTTTGCACTTCTCGGGAAAAAAGTTGTTGAAAAGATCATTGGCCGTGTGAAAATCTCAAAGAATTATGAAGAATTCCCCAGAAGCGTGGGAAATTTTGTCTATTACTCAATCATTTTACTTGCAACTGTTGCAATTCTCGAAGTTCTTAATCTCAAATATGTCGCAGAACCTTTTATAGATCTATTTAAAAAAATTCTAAGTTACATTCCAAATCTTATAGGTGCAATAGTTATTTTGGTAATTGGCACTTTATTTGCAAATGTGGCAAGAGAATTTGTCAAGTCTGCCTTTGAAGCATCTGGAATTAAGAAATTGGGATCAAAATATGGAATTAAAGACATTGGAAAAATAGCAGGGATTACAGTCTATTCCCTGGTTATCTTGCTTGTTGCAATTTCAGCACTTAACGCTTTACAAATAGAGGCCATTACCGACCCCGCAGTCAAAATGCTTACATCTATCCTAAATGCAATTCCCAATGTAGTGGCTGCATTATTGATCTTTACAATAATTTTTCTTGTCGGAAGAGCGGTTGCCGATATAATTTCCAACCTCGTTAATGAACTAAACCTGGATAAACTTGCAGACGAAATAGGTATATCTTCTGAGAAATTCAAATTTAATGAACTGATTAAAAATCTATTCCTCACCTTTGTAGTTTTGTTAGGGCTGGATCAGGCATTTCACTATCTTCATGCCACAGCACTATATCAGATTTTTAACAAATTCACAGTTGCGTTCTTTAAATTTGTCGTGGCTGGAATAATACTTTTTACTGGAATCTACTTAGGAAACATCTTTGAAAAAAGGACAGAGAATAATGTAATTAAGAAATTCCTGAAATATACATTTATAGTAATTTCAGTACTCATAGCACTACCTTATGTTGGAATCTCTCCTAAAATTGTAGAATCAGTAGTTTTTTCAATTTCCATAGGACTGGGTATTGCCATCGCCCTGGCATTTGGCCTTGGTGGAAAAGAGATTGTAGCGGAATTTCTCAAAAAGCTAACTGATTCAAAAAAAGATGAAAAGAGTAAAAATGAAAAAATAAAGGAAGAGGAGTAAATCTCCTCTTCTTTTATTAAATTTATCCATT
>JAMOQF010000073.1 GCA_027064125.1 Acidobacteriota bacterium | reverse complement strand
GGAAGACATACCTAAAAATCTTGTTTCTTCTCTGCCTTTTTATTTATTTGTCGCCATTCAGTATTATAACTATAAATACCAACTCCTTCTGCTAAGGGGCAGATTTCCCATTCCATTTTTATCTTTTAAAAGAAGTGTTTGGTATACTCCTATCTCCCTATTTTTAAATTGTTCAGCACTGCCAGCCATATATAATCTCCAGATTCTGTATCTCTTTTCTCCTGCAAATTCAATGGCTTTTTCTCTATTTTTTTCCAATCTGCTAACCCATTTCCTTAGAGTCAAAGAGTAGTGTTCCCTCAAACACTCCACATCCCTGATTTCAAATCCCACCATCTCGGAGATTTTAGTGGTGAAATAAATGGGTAGTAACTCTCCATCTGGAAAAACATACTTTTCAGAAAAAGAGGATCTTGATTTCCCAAAGAGATCTGCTCTTATTGAAATTCCATGGTTTAAAAAAAGCCCCCCTTCTTTTAAAATGTTATAGGCGATCTTCAAATATTTTTCATAATTTTCCCTTCCAACATGTTCAAACATTCCAACACTCACTATTTTGTCAAATTTCTCTTTGCCATCAATATCTCTATAATCAAGTAATTCCATTGAACATTTTTCCTCAAGTCCTTCTTTTTTTATCCAATTCCTTGCATACTCATATTGTCTCTTACTTAAAGTGATCCCACGAGCAATAACACCATAATTCTTGGCAGCATAAATAATTAACCCACCCCATCCGGCACCAATATCCAGCAACTTTTCGCCAGGAGTCAATGACAATTTCCTGCAAATATATTCCATCTTCTTCTCCTGAGCCACATCTATTGAATCATCTTCACTTTCAAAGTAGGCACAAGAATATTGCATATTTTTATCGAGAAATAATCTGAAAAAATCATTTGAAACGTCATAGTGATATGAAATGGCACTTGCATCTCTGTCTTTACTGTGTTTTTTACCACTTAAATTTGCAAAACATTTTTCATAGGAAATTTTCCTTGAAGGTAGCTTTTTTAGAAGGGTGAAAAGTTTTACCTTATTCTTTACCCCAAATTTTTTCTCAATCAGTTCATTTGCAAGGGGAAACACATCATATATATTACCCTTAATATCAATATCCCCATAAATATACGCTTCTGCCATTGAAAGTTCCGAAGGGTTTAAAAACATCTCCCTCAAACTCCAGGGATAATTAATTAAAATTTCAGTTTCTCTTTTATTGCCTAAAATTTTACTGCCATCCCATAGGACAAAAGTAGGCTTATTGTGAACACCATCAAGAAGTAATTCAAGAAAATCTCTGGAAATGGATAAAAACTTTTCATTTTCCATTTTTTCACTCCTTTACATGATCCTTAAGTAATTATACAACTTTTTAAATTTATTTTAAGTAATTGACTAAAAATACCATAAAGAATATAATAAAATTTTGTAATTCAAAGAGTTATGGATAAAATTTTTACTTTTTTAGTTCAAAATTTAAATTATTTAATCATCGCTGGTTGTTTACTCCTCCTATTCTTATCTTCACTTGTTTTTAGAAAAACATATAAATTTTCCACAGAACTTAAAAAAAAAGAGAAAGCCTTAAAAGAGGTAGAAGAAGAATTAAAGGCACGAAAAACATTTTACAACAAGTCCTTTTCCATCCTATCATCAGCGGAAAATATTTCAAAAAATCTCTACAACTCCCTTTTATATTTTTTTGAAATTTTTAAAGTTGAAAAGGGTATTATCTTTTACGAAGTCGTAGAGTCAAGTGTTCAAAGTTGTGTTGACTACAAATGGAACATGGACATCTGCCCCCTTATAAAAGAATACATACATAAAAAATTTGAAGACCTCAAAGAGGGAATATATTTTAACTGGAGAGAATATGAAGATGTCTCCAATATTGTAGAAAACTACAGGGAGAAAAAATTTCTAATACTTCCCTTTTTTAGAAGGGAAAAACTCATTGGTGGACTTTTTCTTTTAAGAAAAAAAGATGAAAAAACCATCTTTGACAAAGAGGTGGAATCTTTTTTCAAAATCATCAGGCAGATGGTGGAATTCCACATACTTCAAAATGAAATAATTCAGAGAAATGATGAAGCAAATTTGATTTTAAAATTTCTATCTTCCACCTTTTTCATTCAGGAAGCAAAATCCATAAAACAAAGGATAGAAGATTTTTTTAAATCAAACTTTTCAAGGTTAAATTTCTCTCTGCTTGTTGAAGATAAATCAAATTTTTTTTCAGTGGAATCTGGAATTTTACTAAATCACAATACAATCTTCGAAATTTTGAAAAGGGATGGAGAAAAACTAAAAAAAGACAAGCCCTTTTTGCTCATAAAGGAAAAATCCAATTTAAATTCGGAAAATGTGGAAATCTTGATTGTTCCACAAAGAGAAAACATTGAAAGAAAACCTGAATACTTTATCTTTGAGTGTGTAGATGGATCCCCACTAAAATTAGATACCATAAACACAATAGTGAGAATCTGCGAGATGTCTTCCTTTCTAATTAATAACGCAAAAAACTTTGACAATCAACTAAATAAGTTTCAACTTGAAATAAGTAAATTAAAAAATGAACTGGCATATGTAAATAAGTTAAAAGAAAGGGTTAATCATATAAATAAAATATTCACAATAAGTCGGAATTTGAAAAAGTCCCTTATCAAACTTGAAGGTTTTTTCCAACTCTTAAAAAATGAAATATCAGAGATTTCCCAATTACCTCAAGTCAGAAATATTGAAGCAGAACTGGAAATATTGAAAGAGGAAATGGAACAATTTAAACTTTTAAAGGTATTGCTGGATGAAAATTTTTCCTTAAATCTTGAAAGTCAAAATTTCCAGGAGTTTTTTAATAATTTAATTGAAAATATTAAAAAATTCACATTACTCAAGAAAATTCCAATTCAAATCTCCCATCATGAAGTCTTTCCAGAAATCTTAATTGACAGAGATCTGGTCCCATTTTGCCTAAATTTATTATTTAGACTTATCCTTGAAAATATTTTTACCGGAGAAATAAGAGTTTCTCCAACTCTTGAAGAAAAATACTTAAACTTGAAGTTCAATTTTCTTTCTAAAAATGACAGACTATTTAATTCCACAGATCTCTTTCTGAAGGAAGTTGAGGAAAACTTTATATGGGAGGTTACAAAAAAGGTTCTGGATTTAAGCCACGTAAAATATGAACATTATATGGAAGATAATTGCAAATTTTATCTCTCTTTAAAATTTAAAACAAAATCTAAATTCAATGCAGGAATATAATTTTGACAAATTGAAAATTTTAAAATTTTCCCTTGGACCTTTAGCAGTAAATTCCTATCTCCTAATTTTTCCCTCAAAAAAAAGTATAATAATAGATCCCGGTGCAGAAGGTCATACCCTCATAAATCACATACATTCAAAAAATCTGATCCCCATTTATTTATTAAACACCCATGGACATCCCGACCATACAGGAAACAACTGGATTATAAAAGAGGCCTTTCCAGATGTCAAAATTGGTATGCATAAAAAGGATCTACCTTTTCTGGAAATTGAAAAAATAGACATTTTTAATTTACAGAGCCTTTTAAATATAAAATATATTCCAGAACCAGATTTTTTCCTGGAAGAAAAAGATCCTATAAAAATAGATGGGTATAAAATTGAAATTATTCACACACCTGGACACACACCGGGTAGTGTTTCCTTCCTTGTTAATAACAAAGTTCTCTTCTCCGGAGATACCATTTTTTGCGAAGGAATTGGAAGAACAGATCTACCTGGAGGAAATTACGAAGAAATTATAAACTCCATAAAAAATAAAATTCTTACACTTTCAGATGACATCCATATATTCCCAGGACATGGTGAAGATACAACTGTTTTTTATGAAAAAAATAACAATCCATTTTTAAGGTTAAAATGATAGAAAAACTCATAAAAGATTTCATTGAATTTTTAAAAATAGACAGGGGGTTAAGTAAAAACACCATAGCATCCTACCATGAAGACATAAAAAAATTCGATAAATTCCTGGAAAAAAAGAAAATTGACATGGAAAAGTTAAACTCTGAAATTCTCCTGGATTATGTGAAATATCTCTATTCTCTTGGACTTAAAGATTCCTCCATAGCAAGAAATATTGTGACCCTCAGAAATTTTTTAAAATTCTTGACACAGGAAAAGATAATAAAAGAAGAAATCATAGGTGTTTTATCCGTCCCCAAATTGTGGAAGAAATTACCCATTTACCTTACTGAAGAAGAAGTTAATAAATTAATAGAAGCACCCAATACAAGCACTCCCGCTGGATTAAGGGATAGGGCAATGCTTGAAATAATGTACGGATCAGGTCTCAGGGTTTCTGAAGTAGCAAATCTCGCTGTGGATGACATAAATCTTGAATTTTCCTATCTGAAATGTAAAGGAAAGGGAAGCAAGGAAAGACTCGTACCCTTTGGGGAAAGTGCAAAAAAGTGGCTAAAAAAATATCTACTTGAAGGAAGGGGATATTTACTTAAAGAAAAGAAAAATGACCACATATTTCTAAACAGGAGAGGGGGACAACTAACCAGACAGGGAATCTGGAAATTAATAAAAAAATATGCATCCCTTGCCGGAATAGAAAAAAAGATTTCACCCCACACACTAAGACACTCCTTTGCAACTCACCTTCTTGAACATGGTGCAGACCTACGTTCTATTCAGATAATGCTTGGACACAGTGATATTTCAACCACAGAAATATACACATTTGTCACTCAGAAACATATAAAAGAAGTTTATGATAGATATCACCCGAGAAAAAAATAAACACTTTGTTTGCAACTTTAAACACTTAAAATTATCTTATTTATGTTGGAGTTATGAAAAAAAATATATTTCTTACGTCAATAATCTTGCTTTTCTTTTTAAGTACCTATCTCTATGCCCTTAAATGCGGTGGTGTCATTCAAAAAAAAATGGAGATAAATGGGGTCTCCCATTTCACACTCAGCGATAAAAAAGAAGTAATTTTTGATTCTTCCGTGGACCCAAATTACTACTCTTACTTTATTAATCTTTTAAACATGATAACTCCATATGTGGATCATTTTTATGGAGAAAATCCAGATACTTCACCCATAACCATCAAATATGACCCATCACTCCCAGATTGGTTTTTTTACAATAGGGAAAACAATGTGATTATAATTTCAAAATATCCCATCGAAAACTATAGAGTGGATAACGATGGGGATGGAGAAATAGATGAAGATCCATACAACGGAGTGGATGATGACAATGATGGGAAAATAGATGAAGATTATAACAATGACCCATACTACGATCAACTATTCACACATGAATTCATCCACTCCTACCACAGAGATACTCCCATTTCCACCATCTGGATTGAAGAAGGAATGACAGAATGTTGTACTGAACTCATAAGTAAATACCTATTTGACAAAGAGATAAGGGATATGAGGGGAAGAGATCCCCAGAAAAACATTTTCCTGTTTGATATTTTAGAAGAAAATAGATTTCTTTCCCCCAATATAAATTTCACAAACTCAAGTTTTCCAGAATATTACTACAACTACTCCGCAGCGGTTTTTATGCTCCTTTCAAGCAAACATTCAGATTCATCTGACATATATGACTATACTCTTTTAAAGGAAATAAATGAAAATTTGAGATGTATAGACTGTACAAACTTAAGCAGCGAAGAATTCTATCCCATTTTAGATACCATAATGGGCGAAAAGGGAATAGACTCATTCAAGTACCCTTCCCACTTTATGAAAAGTCTCTCAATCAATAGGAAGAACGATGAGGAAACATCTCTTGTTTTAATCCCACAGTGGACTAAATTTAACAACAATTGGTACTTTTCGACAGTTAACCCAATGAATTTAACATATTTTGCCTTTAAAAGGTCTAAAGATGAAAATGGAATTGAAAGGGAAGAACTTTTATCCTCTGAAAATCCTTTAACAATTGAAGTATACCGAGGAAGTATCCGAGTTTTTAAAAAAGAATACACCCTTTATGAGAAAATAAACAACGATTGGTTTTTTGATACCACTACCCTCTCAGATGGTGTATATACCATCGTTGGTAAAATTACGCTTGAAAATGGCACATCTTTATCAAAAAAAGTAAATTTCTTAGTTTCCCACAGTGGAGAAAACATTCCCACACTTATCAAAGACATAGAGGATGGGGTCGGGTTAATTCTCCTAAACAGGGATAAATATTTGTTATGTGAGAAACCAACATTGGAGGATGAAAAAAAGGGTGAAATAATAAGTTCTTTTGAAAGTGGGGGAACATTTAAAACAGAGTATGGGATTAAAAATTTGCAATTTGCATTTGAAGGAATCAAAATCAACATGACAATACCTTATCCCTTTTCAAGGATTTTAATAAAAAGGGTTTCCCTCTATCAAATTCCCCTAAAAAGACTAACTGAAAATTCATTTACCGGTATAACCATTGTGAACAGAAATAACTTTCCAATTAGTGGAAAACTTTTTCTCTATAACGAAGATGGTACAATTACAGAGTGTGATGATGATCGAGACCGCGATCCATCTTTTTCAAATCCCCAGGTATTTGAAATTCCGGAAAAGGGTGAAAAAATTTTTATAGCGGGTAACCTATTCCCCATCAATCTGAGTGAAGATAATTATCTTCTTTTTATATCCCCATTTCCTGTGGAACTTTTTTACATGAAGGGTGATTATGAGGGAAGTTATCTCGACGGAACAATCCCTCCCCAGGAAAACCTGAATCAAATAACAATACCTCTCTTTCTTCTCAGTGAAAATTATATTACTTATCTATCCCTTTTTAATCCACATGGTGAAGATGTCCTATTTACAATTTTTCTTTTTGATTCCGATGGCACTCTTCTCCAATTTTCGCCCACCAACACCTTAAATGGGAGGAATGAGCGTACCCTCAATTTAAATGAAATATTTCCAGAAATGAACTCTGGTGATTATATAAAAATCAATTCCTCAAATTCCCTCATTTCTGAAATATATATTTTTGATGGTTCAAACTTAGCAGTATTGAATTCCCGGAATCCCAATTTTTCATCTTCTCTTATAATACCTCATGTGGCAATGGGTGGTGGATATTACACCAAACTTCATTTTATTTCTCTTGAATCCACACAAGTAACCAATATTTATATTTCCATTTTCGATTCTAATGGCAATCTCATTCTTGACAGTTTTCTGCTTCCTCAATTATCTCCCTATTCAACTTATTCATTAAATGTAAAAGATATTCTGCCTTCTGGTGAATCTAAAGATTTCTTTGATGGATGGATAAAAATAACATGTAATGGAAATATCCTTTCTTATAGTGAAATTGGCGACTTAAATGGAGCATTTCTTACAATACAACCTGCCTTTAAAGAACTCTCTAAAAGATTACTTTTCAATCATATTGCAAAAGGTGATATTGGAAATATATCGTATTTCACTGGACTTGCCCTTGTAAATCCTTATCCCTACAACAACAAAATTGAAATCTCAATTTACGATGGAGAAAACATTGATCCAATCTATCACCTCGAAACAGAAATATCCCCATTCTCAAGATTTATTTCCCTCGTTGGTAGCGAACTCCTCTTTCCCAATCCAAATACCATGGGAAAAGGTTATATCGATATAAAATCAGATTATCCCATAGCCGCTTATGAAATATTTGGAGATAATTCTCTTAACTTTATCTCCGCAGTAATACCCTATTATTAATCTGGGAACTTTTACTCATACCAATTCGTAAAGCGAGTAATTTTTCTCCACACTTCACTCAAAAACCCTTATTTTTTTTGGCATAATAATTGCTTATCTGTTAAGTTGAAAAATTTTTTCAGGGAGGAGTACGATGAAGATTAGACCCTTAAATGACAGAGTTTTAATTAAGAGAATGGAAGAAGAGGAACAAAAAAGTAAAGGTGGAATTATAATTCCAGATACTGCAAAGGAAAAGCCCCAAAAAGGAAAAGTAATTGCTGTAGGAAAGGGGAAACTATTGGAAAATGGTGAGAGAGTGCCTCTTGATGTGAAAGAAGGTGACAAGGTGTTGTTTGGAAAATATGCCGGAAATGAAATTAAAATTGATGGAGAAGAATATCTCATAATGAGAGAAGATGAAATTCTCTGTGTTATTGAATAAAAAAATTAATATAAAAGGAGAGGAACTATGGCTAAAGAAATAATTTGTGGAGAAGATTGTAGACATCAGATACTAAAAGGTGTTGACAAATTAGCCGATGCTGTAAAAATAACCCTTGGCCCCAAGGGAAGAAATGTTATTTTAGAGAAAAAATTTGGATCTCCAACAATTACAAAAGATGGAGTTTCCGTTGCAAAAGAGATCGAACTAAAGGATAAGGTTGAAAACCTTGGTGCCCAGATGGTAAAAGAAGTGGCATCCAAAACAAGTGATGTGGCAGGTGACGGTACAACAACAGCAACTGTTCTTGCCCAGTGTATCTTTAGAGAGGGCGTTAAGAATGTGACCGCCGGTGCTAACCCCATGGCAATTAAAAAGGGAATAGAAAAGGCGGTTGAAGCCGTGGTGAAAAAGATCGATGAATTTTCAACACCTGTTGAAGGTGAAATGATCGCTCAGGTTGGAGCAATTTCAGCAAATAACGACCTTTCCATTGGAAAAATTATAGCAGAGGCAATGAACAAGGTTGGAAAGGAAGGGGTTATAACTGTTGAAGAATCAAAGACCATGGAAACAACACTTGAAGTTGTTGAAGGAATGCAGTTTGATAGAGGATATCTATCACCTTATTTTGTTACAGATCCAGACAGAATGGAGGCAGTTCTTGAAGAACCTTACATACTCATCCACGAGAAGAAAATCAGCAACTTGAAGGATATGCTTCCAATTTTAGAACAGGTGGCAAAATCTGGAAAGCCTCTGTTGATAATTGCTGAAGATATTGAAGGAGAGGCTCTTGCCACGTTAATAGTAAACAAAATTAGGGGAACTCTACAGTGTGCAGCAGTTAAAGCACCCGGGTTTGGCGACAGAAGAAAGGCAATGCTTGAAGATATAGCCATACTAACTGGTGGTAAAGTAATATCTGAGGATCTGGGATTAAAACTTGAAAATGTATCCATTGAAGATCTTGGAAGAGCAAAAACCGTAAAGATTGACAAAGACAACACCACCATCATTGAAGGATATGGAAAACCTGAAGACATCCAGGCAAGAATAAAACAGTTGAGAGTTCTAAAAGAAGAGACAACATCAGATTACGATAGAGAAAAACTTCAGGAAAGGCTTGCTAAACTTGTAGGTGGTGTAGCAGTTATAAAAGTTGGGGCAGCCACAGAATCAGAATTAAAAGAAAAGAAAGCAAGAGTTGAAGATGCTATGCATGCAACCAAAGCAGCTGTTGAAAGTGGAATAGTTCCCGGAGGTGGAGTTGCCCTTTTGAGAGCAGCTAAAGTCCTTGACGAATTAAAGATAGAGGACCCTGATGAAAAGATAGGTGTTGAAATAATTAAAAGGGCATGTGAAGAGCCCCTCAGACAGATTGCAGCAAATGCTGGACACGAAGGTGCAATAGTGGTTGAAAAAGTTAGAGAAAAAGATGAAATTAACTTTGGATTTAACGCCCAGACAGAAGTATATGAAGATTTGATAAAGGCAGGTGTAATTGATCCCGCAAAGGTTACAAAAACAGCATTACAAAATGCCGCCTCAATTGCTTCACTGCTACTTACAACAGAAGCAACTGTGTATGAACTTCCTGAAGAAGAAAAACAAAATCCAATGCCACCAGCAGGTGGAGGTCTCTACTAAAAAATAATTCTTAAGCCCCCACTTTGGGGGCTTTTTTTTATTTTCCTTTTACGGTATAATCCCCTTTAATCTAAACTCTGTTTTTAAAAATGGTTTATACTCCCCAAAATATCCTAATAACTGGCGGATGTGGTTTTATAGGTTCCAACTTTATAAGATATCTTCTGGGAAATTATAATCAGATTACTGTGGTAAATGTTGATAAACTAACCTATGCAGGGAATATACTTTCCCTTAAAGATATATCTGAAAGATATGAAAACAGATATTTTTTTTATAAAGAAGATATCACAAATTCTGATTCAATATTCAAGATAATGGAAAGGCACAATATAGACACAATTGTCAATTTTGCGGCAGAAAGTCATGTGGACAGATCCATTTTAAATCCAGAAATATTCTTGACTACAAACACTCTGGGTACCTTGAGACTTCTTGAAGTTGCAAGGAACTTCTGGGGAAATGACAACAATGTGAGATTCCACCATATATCCACAGATGAGGTCTATGGAAGTTTAAAGGATCATGGTAAATTTTTGGAAAGTAGTTGTTATAAGCCATCAAGTCCCTATTCAGCATCCAAGGCAGGGGCTGATCACTTTGTATATTCCTATTACAAAACTTTTAATCTACCAGTAACCATAACCAATTCTTCCAACAATTATGGACCATACCAATTTCCTGAAAAATTAATTCCTTTAACCATAATTAACTGTTTAAACCATAAAAACATTCCCATTTATGGGAAAGGAGAAAATATTAGAAATTGGCTATTTGTAGAAGATCACTGTGAAGGAATAGATCTGGTAATCAGAAGGGGAAAAGTGGGAGAATCATATAATATTGCCAGTAATGATGAATTGAAAAACATAAATCTTGTAAGAAGAATCTGCAAAATCCTGGATGAAATAAAGCCCTCCAAAAAAGTGAAGAGTTATTCAGAATTAATTTCCTTTGTTGAAGATCGCCCTGGGCACGATTACAGATATGCTCTCTCTTTTGATAAGGTAAAAAAACTGGGATGGACCCCCAAGACTTCAATGAAAAAAGGTCTTCAGAAAACGGTCCTGTGGTATGTGGAAAATGAAAATTGGTGGAAGTCAATTTTAAATCAGGAATATATTGAATTTTACAAAAAATGGTATGGGGGGAAAAATCAGGGGGAATAACCCCCCCAAAAATCTTTTACATTGGCCTTATTAATCCAAAATTCCCATCACTTCTTTTATAGAGAACATTTAAATTTTTTGTTTTAGCATTGTAGAAAACAAGGAAGTTCCCCTTTGATTTTTTCAGTTCGAGAGCCGCCTCTTCAAGATCCATTGGTTTATGATCCAAAACCACTTCTATCACTTCTGGATTCTCCTTCAATTCCACATCACCCAATGATTCCATAAACATATTACGTACCATCATTTCCCTCAATTCTTCCTTACTGATTCCCGGCTTCTTTGAATCTATCAGTTTTTCCTTATTTTTCTTTACCTGTTTTTCAATTTTCTCAATGGCAGAACCAATTGAACTGTAAATATCTTTCGCATCTGAACTTGCTGTATACCTTCCTATTTTAGTTGTGAGAATAATCTCTGTAATAAATCTGTGTCTTTCAGAAGAAATAATAAAGTGAAAATCACACATTGAACCCACAAGTTTTGGAAATTTTTCTATCTTCTTATTGATAAAATCTTTGATTGGCTGAGTAATCTGAATTTGTTTTGAGGTAATTTCTAAATTCATACTTCCTCCTACAAAATTTTATTTTAATTTTCTATCCCTCGAAGTGGGAATACCCAATAACTCCCTATACTTGGTAACAGTCCTTCTTTTAATATCTATTCCCTCTTCCTGTAAAATTTTAGCTATTTTACTGTCAGAATAGGGTTTTGTCTTATCTTCTCTCTCAATTATCTCTTTAATTTTGCTTCTCAACTCATTTACAGATATATCCTCACCTGAACTACTTTTAAAGCCTGTGGAAAAAAATTTCCTCATTTCAAAGACACCCTGAGGACATTGGACCCACTTATTTGTAACTACTCTACTTACAGTAGAAATGTGGACACCAACTTCTTCAGCAACATCTTTAAGGGAAAGAGGCTTCAAATATTCAATCCCTTTATCCAAAAAATCTCTCTGCTTATTTACAATAACCGTTGCAACCCTATATAAAGTAGTATTTCTTTTGTAAATACCTTTTATAAGTTCCACAGCATCTTTCAATTTTTTTCTTAAAACTTGTTCATCTTTTTTTTCAAATTCTCCTTTTTTCAGCAATTCCATATACTTTTCATTTAATCTTATGTTTGGAATGCCCTCCTCATTTAAAATAACCACATAGTCATTTCCAACCTTTTTAATAAACACATCGGGAACAATAAAAATATTCTTATCGTCAGAATATTGAAGTCCAGGTCTTGGGTTCAGTTTCTTTAATTCCTCAATACTTTCTTTAACAAGGTCTATATCCACATCCAGTTTAGCTGCTATTCCTTCCAGATCACCTTCTTCCAGTAAATGGTGGTACTTATCAACTATTTCATAAGTAATGGTGTTTTCCTTACCCATTTGTCTCAATTGTATCAAAAAGGATTCCCTTATATTTCTTGCACCCACACCAGGTGGGTCAAGACTTTGAACAAGTTGAAGAGCCTTTTCCACCTCTTCTACATCCACTTTCAGTGAAGAGGCAATATCCTCCAGGGATACATTTAAGTAGCCATCATCATCGAGATTACCAATAATCTCTTTAGCAATTTCCAAAATATTTTTCGGAGCATCCAGAAAATCAATCTGCCACATCAAATGTTCATATAGAGAAATTGGCTTAACAGCTATATTTTCAAATACATTTTTATCTTCGTCTGTGGAAACCTTTCTGGTCTTATATCCAGGATCCAGATAGTTTTCAAAATAATCCCCAAGATCCACACTCTCAAAGGAATCCTTTTTATGGGAAGTCTCTATACTCTCTCCATAACCCACATCCCTATCTTCACTTTCACGAGTTTCCTCTTTAAGGGAAGTTTCCTCGAGGAAAGGATTGCTCAGGAGTTCTTCATTTATCTTATTTGTTAAATCAAGATATGGTAATGTTAATAGCTCAAGTCTCTGTAAAATAGCCTGGCTCAGTATTAATTTCTGTTCCAGTCGTTGCTGTAATTCATTATGTTGCTCTAATGAAATATTATTTTTCATACCCTTTCCTAAGAAAAATTATACCACAAAATATACCCCTTTTTAAACTCCCCTATCTAAAGTTCAAAATCTTTTCCAAGATATACCCTTTTTACATCTTCATCTCCGGCAAGTTCAACTGGTCTTCCGCTTTTAAAAATCCTACCTTCAGTAATAATATATGCCCTATCAGTAATTTTAAGGGTATCTCTTACATTGTGATCTGTTATCACCACCCCAATATTCCTGTCCTTTAACTGAGATACTAACTCTTGAATATCAGCAACCACTAAAGGATCTACTCCTGCAAAGGGTTCATCAAGAAGTATAAACTTTGGATTAAGTATTAGAGAACGGGCTATTTCAACCCTTCTTCTTTCTCCTCCCGAAAGGGTATTACCCTTTTTAGATCTTAAATGATACAATCCAAATTCATATAAAAGATGATTGATTTTATCCATTCTCTCCCCTTCACCCATTTCTGTCATTTCTGCTATTATCATTAAATTTTCAAATACGGTAAGTTTTTTAAATATAGATGTTTCCTGTGGAAGATAACTTATCCCCTTTCTTGCCCTTTTATACATGGGAAGATCCGTAATATCTTCACCATCTAAATACACTCTCCCTTCATCCGGTTCTATTTCACCAATTATTATACCAAAAGTAGTTGTCTTTCCCGCACCATTGGGACCAAGAAGCCCCACAATCTCTCCCTCTTCAAAATAAAGAGATACTTTATCAACTACCTTTCTATTTTCAAAACTTTTTGAAATACCTTTTGCTTCAAGTACACCTCTGCTATTCTCATTCAATTTTAAGTCGACCCTCCTTTTCAAAATACAAGACCCTTTTCCCAATAGAAGTTGACTTATCCTCCTTATTGATAACTTTAACCCTTCTACCTGAAATTGACATTTTACCCTCTTTTACAAAATATGACAATCTGTCTCC
The DNA here is from genome assembly GCA_027064125.1 of Acidobacteriota bacterium. Classification (GTDB taxonomy): domain Bacteria; phylum Acidobacteriota; class JAAYUB01; order JAAYUB01; family JAMOQF01; genus JAMOQF01. Next base: position 28,970 of record JAMOQF010000073.1, on the reverse strand, counting down.
AGTTGCCCTAAAATTTGACGTATTTACCAAAACATGCCCCTTTCCCCTCAATACATCTTCTTTTCCACCCATTTCATATACAATAATATCCCCATTTGTGGAAATATCTCCAAAACTCATAAAAACCTTTTTAGAAAAGACATATTTTTCTTTTATTTTACTGATCTTTTCAGATCTAATAAAAATTTTACTACCATTTTTTAATTTTGAAATAAATATCACACTCCCTCTTCCTTCAAAAACATCCTTTTCCCTACTCATTTTCAAGTTGTCACACTTTAAAGTGGTGAAATCATTTATCAATCTAACTCTTCCCACAAAAAGAAAATATTTTTCATATACACCTAATTTATCTGAAGTTATGATGTTTTTACCATCTTTGGAATTAAAAATCACATTTCCAGAAAATTTGTAATTTTTTTCCTTTAAAATACAATGATCTGAACTAATACTATATTTCTGACCCCTGATTTTTACTTCTTCATAAGTAAAACTTTCCCCATCCCAATGGGCAGTCTTTGCAAATATTTTTTTATCATCCTTCTCACTGACAAAATTTCCAGTGAAAAGAAGCATCAATTTTTCCCCCATTCCCTTTCTCTTTGCGACAAGGGAATCTCCTTTCATTACCCCATATTTTTCCCCTTTGACCATAACCCTATTTTTTAAACTTATTTTATCAAATTTTCCATTTGAAAACAGGATCTCCCCCCTTTCACCAGAAAAAAATTCCTTCTCCTCTCTTCTTTCAATCGTCAGTCTCTGTCCCAAAAGTCTCTTCATACTGTTTTTATTAAAATAAATCTGCAGTTTATCTCCATATACAAAAATTTCTTCACTTTCCATCCTGCCATTTTTTACAACAATATTGTCAATATTCATCCCCTTTAAATTTAATTCCAATCTCTTTCCAACAACCTTTTTATTCTCTGAAAAATCAATTTCACCATTTCCATCAACAAATATGCCGTCCATAGTCCCATCTTTTAACAAAATTTTCACCATATCTCCCTTTATCTTATATCTCTCTCCCTCTTCTCCAGTTACCAATCCGCAAACATTTTTATTTCCACATACAATACTTGAAATTGCATTTCCTTTAAGCCTAATAGTAAGTTCCTCTCCTTTTAGATTCAACTTTCCATTCTCAATTACAATTCTACTTTTGCCTCTGGATTCTATCTTATCTATACCACCTTCACCATATGTCACTTTAACCACATCTCCCTCTATTTTATCTTTACTTCCAACTAAAATTTCATTTTTTCTATTACAAAATATTTCCTTAATTGCATTGTTTTTTCCAAGAACAATCTCCATATTTTCCGAGGATAAATCAATTTTTTCCCCTTTTATCCTTCCCCCTCCAATGACATGAATTATCTTTTTCCTATCATAAAAAATAGCCTTTTTTCCGGAAACATCATTTTTTTCCCATCCATTTACTATTGAAATTTTAAAATTTTTCCTAAAGGTAAGAGTATCTTCGTTTAAACCTATCTCACACCAATTTCCTTTTCCCTCCATATTTTCTGAGACAAAAGAAAATTTTTTAGGAGAATAGATCAAACATTCATTTTTCTTATATATAAATTCACTTCCATATATTTTAATATTTCCACTCAAAAAAATTTTGACATTCTCTTTAAAAACTATTTTCCCCCTCTTTAAATCATTTTCACACCTTTTGGAAACGATCAACTGGGGTTTTTTCTTTTTCCTGTCAAAGTATAATCCAAGTATATCTTCAAATATTTCTCTTCCATCCCCACTGAAACTTTTTTTAGCCTTGAGTTTAAAAACTATTCTTTCCCCTTTTGTCTCACTATAGACCACCTTTTTTGCTTCAGATAAAAGTCCCTCTGGAAGAACAATTCCATACTCTTCTCCACTTTTTTCTCTCCTTAATAAAAAAAAGATTGTCAAAGATACAAAAATTAGAAGAGAAATTACTACCACTATTTTTATTTTCTTTTTAAAAACCATTGCAAACCTTAAATTCTAAATTGTTATCATAAAAAATATTTGATATATTAATCATTTAAATTGTTTCAAAAAATGAAGATGAAAAAGATCCCAACGGCTATTTTGATTCTTTTAATCTTTTTTTCACAATTTGCACTTTCCTTTTCCCCAACAACAAAAGAGAGAATGTATAAATATGTATTAAAGAGCCTTCCACCTTCGCTCAGAGAATTATTTCCCACAAAGCTAACACTAAAATCAACAAATATTGATTATAAATCAAAAAATGAAATTTTTAATAAAATAAAAATTCTTACAAAAGAGCAAATAGAGGACTTAAAAGGTTTTCCAAACTTCAAGGTAGTTATTGAAAGGTTCTTAAAAATCTTCCATCTCTTTGCCCAACTTGATGATTTTTCTTCATTTATTAAATTTAGCGGAAAGAATTATCCCCAAGAATATGCATTGGATTTTGAAAGGTTTTTGAATTTAAAAAGGGATAAATTTGTTCCCATTTTTTACGGTTTTTCCAGAGATCTATTCTTAAAATCTGATCCTGACTCCTTTTTAAATTCCATCTGGGAAAGAAATGAAAAATTCTATTCAAATTTAATACTTCAATATGAAAAAGGTGGTAATTCTTATACCTTTGATGAAAGGTCTGCTGCCTTTGGAATTGCTTCCATCATGTTCTCCAGAACCATTACAGACACGGTGAACATCATTGTCTATATATGGTGGAAATCAAACGGAGATATTTCTAAAACACCTTTTTTTAAATTTCCACCAATATACTATAAAACAAAAAAAGGAGATAAAAATGTTAAAAATTAAAAGGGTTCTTTTAAGTGTCTATAGTAGAGAAAAACTTGAAGAATTTGCAAAAAGTCTCAAAAAATTTGACATTGAAATTTATGCAACTCCAGGAACTCACGATTTTTTAAAAAGCAGAAAAATTAATTCAAAACCAATTTTAGATCTTTCCTCACTAAAAAAAGAAGTCCTTGGTGGAAGAGTTAAGACCCTGGATCAAAAGATTTTTTCCTCCATTTTAGCCGATAAAAGCAATGCTCAGCACATGAAGGAAATAGAAAAATTGAAAATTCCGCCTGTGGATATGGTTGTGGTTGATTTATATCCCTTTGAAAAGAATGATTACACAAGAAGAGAATTTGAGGAAATGGTTGAACTTATTGACATAGGTGGTATTTCCCTTTTAAGGGCTGCCGCAAAAAATTTCAGAAGCGTGGTACCTGTTCCTTCCATAGACTACTATGACAAAATAATTGATGCCCTCAAAGAAAACAATGGTAGTATTCCCCTTAAATTGAGATTGGAACTTGCAAAACTAAGTTTTGAAAGGACCTTTGTCTATGATTACCATATATTTTCCTATTTTTCCGAATTAAAGGTTGAAAATGGAGGAATTTTCGAAATTAAAAGAGATGAAAATGAAATCGATAAAAATATCTACTTACTCCTTTCTCGAGAAAAAATTTTAAGATATGGTGAAAACCCTCACCAAGAAGCAGGTCTATACTACAACCTGATCAATCCCATTGACGGTTGGATTAATGCCAATCAAATATCAGGAATAGAACCTTCATTTAACAATTACCTTGACATGGAATCTGCTTACTCCATTGTAAGGGATTTCGAAAAGTGCTGCTGTGCCATTGTAAAACACAACAATCCCTGTGGAGTAGCCATAGGTGAAACTACGGCAGATGCCTTTTCACGAGCACTTTTAACAGATCATGACTCTGCGTTTGGATCAATTATTGCCTTTAACAAAACGGTAGATGAAGAATGTGCAAAAGAATTAAAAAACCTCTTTTTTGAGGTTATCCTTGCTCCAAATTACACAAAAGAGGCCATTTCTATTTTGAAGAGAAAGAAAAGATTGAGAATTTTCCAGAAAAAGATAAATAAACTTGAAAAATTCAGACATCTTGATTTCAGGAAGATTGAAGGAGGCTATCTTGTTCAAACACCCGATATCTGTACAATTAAACCTGAGGATATGAAAGTTGTCACCAAGAGAAAACCGGACAAGGAAACCTTTGATGACCTCATTTTCGCCTGGAAATGCGTTAAGAATGTGAAGTCAAATGCCATTGTCATTGCCAAAGAGGAAAGGACCATAGGAATTGGAGCCGGTCAAATGAGTAGAGTGGATTCAGCCAAAATAGCAGTTATGAAATCGCGATCTCCCATTGTAGGGGCAGTTCTGGCCTCTGATGGATTTATTCCATTTAGAGACACAGTTGATGTGGCTGCTGAAAATGGAATTATTGCCATTATACAACCAGGTGGTTCAATTCGCGATGAAGAAGTTATTGCTGCTGCCAATGAAAATAACATTGCCATGATCTTTACTGGCATTAGACATTTCAGACATTGAGGATTGTGATGATTAATTTTGGAGTTATAGGTATAGGATCCCTTGGCTATCATCACGCAAGGATTTTATCCCATCTTAAAGGTGTTAACCTTGTAGGGATCAATGATATAGATGTAGAGAGGGGAATAGCAGTTGCAGAAGAATTTGGGGTCAACTTCTATAAAGATTTAGATGAACTAATTGAAAAATGTGATGCCCTATCAGTTGTGACTCCTACGGTCAGCCACTTTGAAGTTGCCAGAAAAATCTTATTGAAGGGTAAGCACTGTTTTTTGGAAAAGCCTGTTACCCATTCCCTTGAAACCGCATACGAACTTGCAAGAATCCTGAACAGCAAGAGAGGAATATTGCTGCAGGTGGGACATATAGAAAGATTTAACCCCTCTTTTCTTGCAGTACAACCCATTATCAAAAAGGTAAAATATGTGGAGACCAAGCGCCTTTCTCTTTTTTCTCCAAGATGTACCGATGTTGATGTGATCTTTGACCTTATGATACACGATATTGACCTTATTTTAAACATAATTCAGGACGAAATAAGTGAAATAAAATCCATAGGTATCCCCATTCTCACCGACAAAATAGACATTGCAAATGTAAGACTTGAATTTAAAGGTGGAGCTGTGGCAAATCTTTCAAGTTCAAGAGTGTCCTCAAAAAAGGTCAGAGAGTTTAGAATTTTTCAGGAAAAGAATTACATTTCTATAGATCTGCTAAACAAAAGTGCTAAAATTTTTACTCTTGTGGAATCTCCCCGGAAAACCGTGATGTCTGAAAAGGTAAATATTGTTAACAGGGAACCTCTTTTACTTGAGTTGGAATCCTTTGTAAATTCAATTGAAACTGGCAAAGAAGTGGCCTGCTCAATTCTGGATGGGATAAGGGCCCTTGAGGTTGCAACAAAAATTTCCAATAATATTAAGATGATATAAATGGAAGAAAAATTTTCCATACTAATTGTTGAAGATGAAGAGGCAATGGCTCTGGGACTTAAAGACTTTTTTCTCTTTAGTAATTTCAATGTCCATCTTGCTACTGACTGCAAGTCTGCCCTTGAATTATTTTCTTCAAAAAATATTTCCATTATAATTTTAGATCTCATGTTGCCTGACTGCGATGGTTTAGACCTCTGTAAAAAATTAAAGGCAATCAGACCGGGTATCCCCATCATTATTTTAACAGCAAAAGGTAGAGAAATAGATGTAATTAGAGGTTTTGAGGCAGGAGCCGATGATTATGTGAAAAAACCTTTTTCTCTTAATGAACTCCTTGCAAGAGTCAAGGCCTCCCTTAGAAAAATTGAAGAAAAAGCGCTCAAGTCCTCAACCTTCAAATTTTCTGGTTTTTTCTTTGACAGCAAAAGGGGAATTTTAAAAAAAGGTGAAAAAACTTTTTTTCTTACTTTCCTCGAGGCTGAACTTCTAAAATATTTTCTTCAAAATAGCAATAGAATTATTTCAAGGGAGGAACTTTTGAGAGAGATCTGGAAAGTTTTACCTTCTCCTGGAAATAGATACATAGATAACTACATATTAAAACTTAGAAAAAAAATTGAATCCAATCCAAAAAACCCAGAGCACATATTGACGGTTTATGGTCAGGGTTATAAATTTATACCTTAGAAAAATACTTATTTTATCGGCTGTTATATTAATTGTTTCACGTGAAACATTTTTTACAAAAGGCATAAAAGAAGAAAGAAAAGAAGCACTTTTAATTGAAAGATACACAGAAAACCTGCCGGATGGCGTAAAATTCTATTATTTAATAAAGAGTAAAAAATTTAAAAGGGCATACAAACTCTTCATAGAAAAAAACAGAAAAAGAATAAAGTTCTGGGACAACTACATTCTTCCCTATATAAAAAAGGAAGACGTTAAAGCAATAGAAAATGCAGTAAAGAATAAAAACTCCAATAAAATTGCATCTCTCAGTATTAGAAAATATCTCCTTGAAGAAAAGATTAATATGCCAGAAAATGAGGAAATAACACTGCAAGAAATAAAATATTGCATTTTGGTTGGCAACAGAAAAAGAGCAATAAAAATTGCTGAAAATGGCATAAAAAACAGAAGGTATTCAAAATTCTATAAAACAATTTTTATGCTTTATAAATATCTTCTGGAAGAAAAAAAGGATTTAACACTTGAAAGAAAACTAAAAGAAAATGTACTGGCCGAAAAAGCATTAATCCCAATAGTACACAATGCGATTGGAATAAAAAAGTATAAAAAAGGCAACATAGATGGAGCGATAAAATCTCTTTTAATGGGAATAAAAAAAAGCAATTTAAAAATGGGTAGAAACAACATAATATTGCTCGAAAATTTAATCCCCTTTCTCACAGAAAAGGGGTGGTATTACCTTGCGTATATGGGTATAAAGATACTTCAGGAAAAAAGTGAACTATTAGATAAAGAAGAACAAAAAGATCTAATTTACAACAGGGCAATACTTGAAATGCAAATAGGTGACAAAGAGGAGAGCATAAAAAGCATAAATCAACTGAAGGGAAAGAAAAAAAAGGATCTCCTTTTTATTTACAACTTATTTTATGAAAAGGAAAATATTAAAAAAATAGATTATGAAAGGCTTGACACAAAAAAACTTGTAAATCTCTTGATGTTAGTAGACTCAGAAAAAAAATACAAAAAAGCCAAAAGAATAATAAAAATTTTAGAAAAAAAAGATTTAGGTCCCATGGAAAAGCCCTATAAAGAAATTTTGCAAATATACAAAATAAAACACCTCCGCAAAGGAAGAAGAGAAAAAATAAAAGAAATAAAAAAAATAGTAAAAGAAAGTTTAAATAGAAACGTAAAATTAATAGGCGAATATATCATGGCAGAGTTAGAAAATGGAGAAAAGAGTATACTGCATTTTGAAAAGGTAATAAGAGTACTGGAGAAGGAATGGGGTAATTGCATGTTTAAAAACAAACAATTTTTCTATTTTAAAAGCAAACGGGAAATATATGATGAATTCGTCAAAAAAATTTTTAAACTGGTAAAAAGATCCAAAAGAAAATATGCCCTTTTGTTTAGTGCAATGGAAATGGGAAAGAGAAGAACATTGAAACAAAATAAAACCATCAAACTAAAAGAAAAACCTACTATTAAAGACCTAATCAAGGGAATTGAAAAAAAGATAACGGAAAAGAAAAATGTTGTGGACTATAAAAACTCGTTTAAAAAAGCTGTTTTTATCTCCTCAATTGAAGATAGAGAATTCTGCAGTTACTATATTTCATCCAAAAATGATATATATTTAATGAGAATTTTTGATGGGAGAGTAAAAATAAATAGAAATAAATTAAAAGAGAAAATGATAACAGAACTTGGAGAAATTATAAACTCCTTTGAAAGGGGTGGGCTTACAAAAAAAAGGATCAAAAAATTAAAAGAAATTGAAGAAGTCCTACTTCTGGATAAAATCATAAATGGAAAGGATGTAATATACGTATCAACAGACGGCATCCTGGATACCTTTCCTTTAAACCTACTGATAAACAAAGAAAAAACTCCTGTAAGAGATAAAATAATAATAAAGGTAATGGAAAGTAAAAAAGGAAATAAAAAATGGAGTGAAAGGTTTTTACTCCTAATAAATAAAAAACTCAATAATTCGACACGCGAAGAAGAGAATGTGAAGAATTTCGTTCAAAAAAGGGGATTAATTTTAGATAAAAAAATTATGAAGAGAAACAATTATATATACATCCACATAATAGCCCATTTGAAAAAAATAGAGGATGAATATAAAATAGATCTTGGAAAAGAAAACCTGAGTTTGAAGGACCTAAAAGAGCAACACATTTCAGGAAAGGCGGTAATCTTAACCTGCTGTAATTCCGAATATGGGAAATATATACCCGGAGAAGGAATCATAGGTTTTGTAAGGTATTTTTTTAAGAACGGGACCAATTATCTAATAGGAACAACATATAAAATAGATGACTACTCAACATCCATATTTTTTAAAATATTCTTCAGAAACCTAATGGATAAAGACTTCGAAAAGGCGTATATTGAATCCTTGAAAAAATTTAAAAACAAAAATTTATTCTATTCCCCTTACTACTGGGCTGGATTGGAATTAATTGAAAAATCTTTTAATTATGAAAATTTAACCATGAAAGGCATAAGGGATTTGACATATTCAGCAATAACTATTATTCTATTATGCCTGATGATTTCTTTAAGGAGGTTAAAATGGAAGGGGAATTCAAAATAATAGACAAAAGAGGAACAAAAAAAGTAGAAGAAGAAAAAAAGGAGGAAAACAAAAAAGAAGGAGTTAAATTTGAAGAGATTGTCATTCAAATTGCAGTTATTGCGTCATCTTTTATGAAGGGTGACAATAAAAATTTACAGATGGCAAGACACTATATTGACCTACTTGATCTCCTTGAAGAAAAGACAAAAAACAACTTATCAAAAGATGAGGAAAATTTTTTAAAGAGTACAATAACACAACTTAAAATGGAATATATAAATAATGCAAAATAAAAAATACTCTGCAATTACAATAGGAAATTTTGATGGATTGCATCTTGGACATCGAAAAATAATATCCACCTTAAAAGGGGAAAGTAAGAAATCATGGGAAAAAATTGCCATAACCTTTTATCCCCATCCACTCCATTTCATTAAACCAGAGAAATCCCCCAAAATGTTGTTTCCAATTGAAAAAAGAGTTGAAAATCTTGAAAAATTGGGACTTGACAAAATAATAGTTATAAACACAAATAGAAAATTCCTCAATCTTACTTCTGAGGAATTTTGCAGTAAATTTTTGATCCCCCTAAATCCCAAAATAATAGTTATAGGGAAAAATTTTAAATTTGGGAAGAATAGAAGCGGGGATGTAAAATTTCTTGAAAGGTTTTTCAAAGAAAAAAAAACGAAGATAATAGGAGTATCTGAAGAAAGATATAACGGAAAAGTTATATCAAGCACCTGGATAAGGGATCTATTGAAAAAGGGAAATATATCCCTTGCAAATAAATTACTGGGAAGTGAATATGAAATAGAGGGAATTGTGGTAGAGGGAAAGGGAATAGGAAGAAAATTGGGATTCAAAACGGCAAATCTCTACACTGAGTATTCCACAATCCTGAGCCATGGGGTGTATATAACAGAAACAGAAGTGGATAACAAAATCTATAAATCAGTTACAAATATTGGTTTAAGGCCGACAGTGGAAAAAAGGGAAAGAGAAATAATTGAAACACACATCTTAGATTTTGACCGGGATATTTATGATAAAAAAATAAAAATAAAATTTTTAAAAAAATTGAGAAATGAAGAAAAATTTGAAAATTTAGAACTATTGAAATTAAAAATAAAAAGTGATATAGAAAAGGCACAAAAATTTTTTGAGGTGGTTAAATATGGAAATTAGCAAAGAAATGATAAAAAAAATAGCAGATCTTGCAAGACTGGAAATAGAAAACTTAGACGAATTTAGAGGAGAATTTGAAGAAATTCTAAAGTATTTCGAAAAGATAGATAATTTCCCCAAATACGAGGAACTACCGCCCCTTGTCAACCCAGTATCCAACAAATTGAGATTAAGAGAAGATATCGTGGAAAAAGAAAAAGAAGAAAAGGTTTCATATCTGAAAGGATCCAAGACAATAAGGGAAGACCATTTTCAGGTACCAAAAATCATAAGTGATGGAGAGGAAAAATGAAGAATTTAAAGGCAATAGAGATAAGAGATAAAATAATAAATGGTGAATATAAGACAATCGAAGTTGTTGAATACTTTTTAAAACGTGCAAAAAAAATAAATGAAAAATTAAATATATTTATAACTCTAAACGAAGAAGAAATAATTGAACAGGCAAAAAGGGTTGATAGAAAAATTGAAAAAAATGAAAAACTTGGAAAATTGGCTGGCATACCAATAGGAATAAAGGACAATATAATAACTAAAGATATCAGAACGACCTGTGGCTCTAAAATGCTTGAAAATTATATTCCTCCCTATAATGCAACTGTAATTAACAGGATAAAAGAGGAAGATGGAATAATATTTGGAAAAACCAATATGGACGAATTTGCCATGGGATCTTCAAATGAACATTCCTATTTTGGATTCGTTAAAAATCCCCACGATATGGAAAGAGTCCCGGGCGGCTCAAGTGGAGGATCTGCTGCAGGGGTATCTGCAAAGGTTTTTCCAATAGCACTGGGGAGTGATACAGGTGGAAGTATAAGACAACCTGCGGCATTTTGTGGTATCACTGGATTTAAACCCACCTATGGTAGGGTTTCAAGATTTGGGCTTATTGCCTTTGCATCTTCAATGGATCAAATAGGTCCAATGGGAAGAAATGTGGAAGATATTGCACTTCTCTACAACACCATAAATGGACATGATAAAAGAGATTCCACATCACTGGAGGGCAGGGAATACGTTACAATAAAGGAAACAAAGGAAAAATATAAAATAGCGTTTTTAAATTCATCCAAAATAGCCACTGTAAATGAAGAATATCTCAAAAGAGAAGAGGAATTAAAAAAATTCCTTGAAAAAGAGGGACACAACATAATAGACGTTGAAATACCTGAACTTGAATATGTAGTTGCCATATACTATATCCTGGCTCCATCTGAGGCAAGTTCAAATTTATCCAGATTTGACGGAGTTAGATATGGATATAGAACAGAAAAGTATTCTTCAATGGAAGAATTCTACAAAAAAACAAGGGGTGAAGGATTTGGGGAAGAGGTTAAAAGAAGAATAATGATAGGAACCTTCTGTCTCAGTGCAGGATACTATGATGCTTACTACAATAAAGCTCTGAAGATAAGGCATTTTCTCAAGAAAAAGTTCAGCGAACTTTTTAAAGGAGTTGACTTCCTCATAAATCCAACAACTCCAACAACAGCATATAAGATAGGAGAAAAAATTTCAAATCCCCTCGATATGTATCTATCTGACATTTTTACCATTACAGCCAATCTGATAGGTTCACCTGCTATTTCCATACCCATAGGTTTTGATGAGAAAAATCTTCCAATGGGTATGCACATATTAGCAGATGAAAAGAAAGATGCAATGTTGCTGAATTTTGCAGACATCCTTGAAAAAATAGTTGACTTCAAGGGAGAACCTAAAATTGAGTAAAAAAACATTAATTATAATGGCAATCATCACTATTTTTTTAAACATAACCAACCTCTTTTCAGAAAAAGAAGATGAGAATGTAAAAAGAATAATCAAAAACACAATCAAATTTTTAGGTGGAGAAAAATTTAAAAATTACAAAACCTATTATGCACATGGAAAACTCTATATAATAAAGGGAGGTATGAGTGCAAGAACCGACGTATGGGAATACATACACTTCCCATCACTTTTTCGTCAGGCACTTGAAGATAAAGAAAATGGTGATATTGAAATTGTAGATATTTCAAAATTAAAGGGAATTAGAATAAAGTATGGGAAAAAATCTTCCATGTCCTTAAGCGATATAAGTGAATTTAAAATGGGACTCAGAAGGGATATTCACTATCTATTTAAATATATAATTCCAGAAGGTAAAGTTTCAATATACTATCTCTCTCCAGAAGAAATAGAGGGACCTCTTTTTAATGAAGGCTTAAAACTGATTTTTGACGATAACGATGAAATTAAAATTATCTACAAAGAAGAAAGTTATATACCATATAAAATTATCTACAAGAAGAAAGAAGGCTTAACTACTGTCAGGTGGTACAAAATACTTGCAAGGTGGTTTAGCATCGATGGAATAGAAACACCCAAAAGAATTGAGTACTATAGAGAAGGAAATTTCACCTATTTACTTGAATATGAGGAAATTAAATACAACAAAAATCTAAGTAAAAAACTCTTCCAGATAAGATAAAATGTACAACAGTGGATATTTTGACGTAATAGTAATAGGAGCAGGGCATGCGGGATGTGAAGCAGCCCATGCCTCAGCCAAACTGGGGGTAAAGACTGCCCTGATAACCTTAAATCTCCTTACAATTGCAGAAATGTCCTGCAATCCTGCAATTGGGGGAATAGCAAAGGGACACCTTGTGAGGGAGGTGGATGCCCTTGGGGGAATTCAAGGGATAGTGGCAGACGAAACTGGAATACAATTTAGATTACTTAACAAAAGGAAGGGTCCTGCCGTCAGGAGTCCAAGGACTCAAAGTGATAAAGCCCTCTACAGGAAAATTATGAGGGAAAAACTTGAAGGGATAGAAAATTTAGACCTTATACAGGGAGAAATAATAGAAATTATCGTTGAAAAATCAAAAGTTAAAGGAGTCTTAACAGAAGATGGACGATTTTATGAATGTAAATGTGTAATTCTGACCACAGGAACATTTTTAAATGGCTTAATTCACATAGGAGAAAAGAAAATACCTGCAGGAAGGGCTGGAGAAAAGCCATCCATACTACTTGCCGAAAATTTAAAAGCCCTTGGATATGAAATAAAAAGATTAAAGACCGGAACACCTGCAAGAGTGGACAAAAGAAGCATAAACTTTAATAAACTTGAAAGGCAATCACCAGATGAAATTCCAACATTTTTCTCCTTCCTAACAGAAAAGAGAAAACTTCCTCAGATTGACTGCTATATAACCTATACAAATGAGAAAATTCACGAAATAATCAGGAAAAATAGGACAAGATCCCCACTTTTTAGTGGAGAAATAAAGGGAATAGGTCCAAGATATTGTCCCTCAATTGAAGATAAGATCATAAAATTTCCCCACCACGAAAGACATCAAATCTTTGTAGAACCAGAGGGATTAAGCACAAATGAAATTTACCTGAATGGATTTTCCTCAAGTATGCCCCTTGACGTACAATATGAAATCCATAAACTATTGCCAGGTCTTGAAAATGTTCATATAATTAGACCGGCATATGCAATTGAATATGACTTCTTACCCCCAACACAGTTAAAGGAAACCCTTGAATCCAAATTAATTGAAGGCCTATTTCATGCAGGACAGATAAATGGAACAAGCGGCTATGAAGAAGCAGCAGCACAGGGAATAATTGCTGGAATAAATGCCGCTTTAAAGGTAAAAGGAGAAGGGGAATTTTTAGTGGGCAGAGAAATGGGATACATGGGGGTACTGGTAAATGACCTTATAACCATGGGAGTTGATGAACCCTATAGAATGTTTACCTCTCGCGCAGAATTGAGACTTCTCTTTAGAATAGACAATGCAGACGAAAGATTTACCCCTCTTGGAAGAAAGATAGGCCTGGTGGATAACACAAGATGGGAAAAATTTTTAAAAAAATATGAAACACTTAGAAAGTTAAAAAGATTTGTCAGGGAGAAAAAAATAGATAAGGAAGAAGAAAAATTAATAGAAAATTTTGACAAATATGAAAAATTGCTTAAAAAAGGGAGAAACCTTTCAACATTAATAAAAAGACCGGAAGCCAAAATTCTTGATTTCAAAAAAATTTTTGAAAAATCAAATCTCAAAATTACAGAATATTTACTGGAGCAACTTGAAAGTGACATTAAATATGAGGGATATATAAAACTTCAAATGGAAGACAGAGAAAAATTAAAAAAATTGAAAAATGAAAAAATTCCTGAAAATATTGATTACGACAAAATTGAATCCCTATCAAATGAGATGAAGGAAAGATTAAAAAAATTTAAACCTAAAAACTTTGAAGAATTAAAAAGAATGAAGGGTATAACGCCAGCTGCAATTTCAATCATTTACACCTATATCAAATTGTTCAAAAAAAATGGAAAATAGCATAAAAAGATATGTAAGAGAACTGTACAAATGGAACAAAAAAATAAATTTAACGGGAATTTTAGATGAAAAGGAATTCCTACAAAAAATAATAGACGAAAATTTAAAGGTTCTTGATCTATTAAAAATAAATGAAAGAAGAAAATTGGTGGATGTAGGAGCAGGAAATGGAAATCTATCAATTTTAATGGCCTTAAAATTTGAAAAAAATATGACTTACGCGGTGGAGAAAAATGGCAAAAAGTGTGCATTTTTAAGAAAGATGAAAAGAATTCTCAACCTATCAAATCTGGAAATCATTGAAGAAAAAATTGAAAATATTTCCTTTCCTGAAAAAGAAAACCTTTTATTTTTCATGAGGGGAATTGAATTCAACAACTTAGATATGGAAAAAATAATGAAAAAATTTTCCAATTCCCTATTTCTCTTTCTAATTGGAGAAAAAAGCAGAGGAAATAAAAAAATAACCAATATTAATTTTCCTTTAAATTTTGAAACAAATTATATAGAATTAGACAATAGAAGGTTGCTGATTGTAACTGGTAAAAAAATAGATATTTTATAGAATCATATATTGGATTTTTTAATATGGGAAAGGTTATAGCAATTGCCAATCAAAAGGGTGGAGTGGGAAAAACCACCACAGCGATCAATCTTTCAAGTTGTATAGCAACAGCGGAAGTAAAGGTTCTTTTAATAGATTTTGATGCTCAGGCAAATTGTACAAGTGGCATGGGGCTGGATCCTGCAAATCTTAAAAACTCCATTTATGAAGTTATAACAGGGAAAATACCAATAAAAGAAACCATTGTAAAAACTTCAATAAAAAACCTTGAATTTATTCCATCTTCTAAAAACCTTGCAGGTGCAACCGTAGAACTTGTATATTTAGAAGATAGAGAAAAAATTTTAAAAAGAAAAATAGAAGGGCTAAAAAATAAATACGATTTTATCTTTATAGATTGTCCCCCCGCCTTAGATCTTTTAACAGTCAATGCACTTACAGCATCTGATTCAGTGATAATTCCCGTTCAATGTGAATATTTTGCACTTGAAGGACTTACAGAATTGTTAAAAACTATTGAAAGGGTCAGAATGTCCCTCAATAGAAACCTGGAGATAGAGGGAGTACTGCTTACAATGTATGACGATAGGACAAACCTATCCCAGCAGGTAAAGGAAGAAATTAAACATTTTTTTAAAGAAAAAACCTATGAAACGGTAATTCCAAGAAATGTAAGACTTGCTGAGGCTCCCAGTTTCGGGAAACCAATAATTTTATATGATATTAAATCAAAGGGAGCAAGCAGTTATATAAATCTTGCGAGGGAAATATTGAAAAATGAAAAAGAGAAAAGCCTTAGGTAAAGGGCTGAGTTCACTCATTCCGGAAGAAAAAATAGGGAAAACCCAGATTAACTACAGAGAAGTTGATATTGATCTTCTTCAACCCAACAGGTTTCAGCCCAGAAAGAAATTTGACCAGGAGTCCCTAAAGGAACTTGCAAATTCAATAAAAGAAAATGGAATTATTCAGCCGATAATAGTAAGAAAACTGGAAAATGGGAAATATGAAATAATAGCAGGTGAAAGAAGATGGAGGGCATCATTTTTAGCGGGACTTGAAAAAATTCCCGTTATAATAAAAGATGAAGAGGAGAATCATCTATTACAACTTGCATTAATAGAAAACCTACATAGAGAAGATCTATCCCCTATTGAGGAGGCCAGGGCACTAAAGCAACTTTCAGAAGAATTTAAACTTACCCACGAAGAAATAGGAAAAAAAGTAGGGAAGAGCAGAGGATATATAACCAATATGATAAGGATTCTCACCCTTCCAGAAGAGATACAGGAATTAATAGAAGAAGGTACTTTAAAAATTGGTCAAGTAAGACCCTTAATTAGCATAGAAGATAAAAATTTGCAGATTAAAATAGCAAGGCAGATTAAATCTCTTTCGCTTAACTCAAGGGAAGTGGAAAAATTAATCTCAAAATTAAAAAAGAGCAGAAAAAGAAATAAAAAGGAAAAGGATCCATTCATTGAGAGTGCAGAAGAAAAGCTCACGGAAAGATTTCTCACAAAAGTAGAAATAGAGAAGAAAAAAAGAGGTGGAAAAATTATAATTAAATTTAACTCTGAGGAAGAACTTGAAAGAATTTTTGATATTCTTGTGGGAGAATAGAAATGTTTAAAGAAACAGATGAATTAACAGGTTTTTTAGGAAGTGAAACAAAAATAGATGGAAATTTAATCACAAAAAAATTACTCAGATTTGACGGCTTTTTAAAGGGAAAAATATATTCTAATGATTCGGTAATAATAGGTGCTTCTGCCAAAATCATAGGAGAAATCTACTGCAGAAATTTAAAATTTGATGGAGAACTTGAAGGTGATATCTATTGTCTTGAAAGGGCAGAACTAAAAGAGAATTCAAGGGTTAACGGAAATATCTTTTCTGAAAAACTTGAATTACACGACCATGGATTTGTGAATGGAAAGGTATTTGTGGGGAAATTTGCAAGAAAAAAACTTGAAGAAAAGTTTGAAAGTATAAAAAAAGAATTAGGAATAGAAAAATAGATAAAAGGAAGAAGCCACTGCCACTGCAGCAGTCTCACTTTTTAAAATAGAGTTGCCAAATTTAATGTGTAAAAAGTTTTTCTCTTTTGCCTTTTCAATTTCATCCATGCTCCAACCACCTTCAGGACCAATTAAAAACAGGATTTTCTTTCCAAAAAGTTCTTCTCTTTTATTATTTAAAAAACTATAAAAACCTTTTTTTCCTCCCACATCGAGCAGTATCTTAAAATCATAGTCATCTTCAGATAAAAGTTCAGAAAAACCCCTCAAATTCTTTATATATAAGAGATAGTTTCTGCCACATTGTCTTGAAGACTCAATCACCAATTTTTTAAATCTGTCAATTTTATCTATGATTCTTTTCTCTCTTCCAGTAGATATAGTATACTTTGAAAAAAAAGGTATAATGGTTTCAACCATAAGTTCATTACATTTAATTAGGGCCCATTCAAAATTTTGAACCCTAATGGCAGAAAGTCCAATGGTTAAATGAATCTTAAAAGGAGAAGGGACCCTTTCTCTTTCCACAACTTCCACCCAGGCCACATTCCCTCTAATCCGAAGTTTAGAAAGTGCAATGTTACCAGAGCCATCAAATAACTCCACACCATCTCCATCCTCAAGTCTCAAAACCTTCAGAAGATACTTTTTTTCATCATCCTTCAAGGGAAACTTTTTTCTTTTAACCAGATCGGACACAAAAAGCCTTTTTTTCATTTCACTCACACACCTCAAAAGAAAAAGGGAAAAAGGGATATTCAAGTTTTACTTTCTCAATAAAATCATCCTGGGATATTTTTTTAACCACATCATACCCTCCAATCACCTCACCAAAAAGGGTATAATAGCCTTCAAGATGTGGTTGCGGAGAAAGAGTTATAAAGACCTGTGATGAAGAAGTGTCAAATCCACTGTTTGCCTTTCCTAAAACAAAGGAAGTATAAAAATTTTGACTAAATTCTGAAGGAAGGGTATATCCACTATCAAAATAACCAGAACCCTTTACACTACCCCATTGCACAACAAAATCTGGAACAACCCTGTGAAAAATATTTCCTTCATAAAACCCCACAGATGAAAGAGATATAAAATTTTCAGAAGAAAAAGGAGCAATCCTGGGATACAATCTCAACTGAAAATTGCCACAGGAAGTACATACTTTTAAAATAATGGGTAATTCCTCATAAAGGGCTGTTTGGTGATAATATTCAAAGGAATGGGAAAATTCATGGGAAAAAATCTCCCAATAGTGGTCCTCATTGAAATATTTCTTTAAAACAAATGCACTTTTTAACCTTACAATATAATTTTTATTCTTTAAAAAGGTTAGAAGGATTGACCTTCCCTCTTCCCCACAATAGGGGGCAACAGAAATGAACGCCAACTTATCTCCCACAGAATTTGAAAAGATGTATTTCTTAAATCCACTTAAAATTACATCCCTATTTTTAAATAGAAACTCTCTTCCCCTTTTACCAATCTCATAAAGGGCAAGTTCCCTTACAGGTGAATATTTATCTGATACGACCTCAAGGGGGTCAATCACTTCTTTTTGCAATAAATTTTCCGCAATTATAACCCTTCCAGACAATATCCAGTTAATATCCACATTATACCCTGTAATGCCCTTAAAAATCTTCAAGGCAAGAAGATTAAACTCCCTTCTATCGCTACTTGATAAAAACCTCACCCACGAAAGGTAATGGTTTTCCACAGGAAAATTCCTGCACCTCAAAAGAAAAAAGTTATCCCTATCGGAAAAGGAGGAAAGATATGATATGGCAAAATAGATTCTAAAATATGGATAAAGTCTAAACAGTTCAAAAATTACTTTTTTCCACTCATGGCCTCTATATCCTCTCAATGCCTTTAAAACTTCCAATATTTCATTTAAATTTTTCCTCCTTTCAGATTTTGGAAAGGCGGCAAAGGGATCAAAAATCCTTTTAAAATGAGATACCAATAATTTGAGTTCTTTATCCCTTTTCTCCAGACCAATAACTCTTATTGCCTCAATTCTCGCCCCAGGATTTTTCCCATTTAAAACTCTCCTCAAAATATTTAATCTAATTTCTTCAGATAACTTTAAATAGGGTAGCAGCCTGATAAAAGAGGAAAAAACATGGACATTTTTTTCACCTTCAAGTTTTTTTAAAAGTTTGCTGGAAAGGGAAATTTTCTCTCCCTTTATTCTTAAAAGTATCCTCAAAGTAAAAAGGGCATCAAAAAGTAAATTTTTATTTCCAGTTGAAAGATATTCAACAACTTTTGGAATTAGATCCACTCTTTTCAACCTGAAGGTTGTTTTCAAAAGTTGATGTAAAAAATAAATTTCAAGGTCGCTATAGTTCTTTTTATAAAAAAAATATTTTCCAATATCCATTCCACAATCATCTCCAATTTTTCCAAGAGATTCCACTAAAGAAGATCTAACCACAATTGAGGGATCTGAAAAAAGTGCAGCAATTCTTTTTTTTAAATTAGGAGAAAGAGAAAAGAAAAAAAGTTTCCTATTTTCTTTTCTTAAAATTTCACCAATGGCAAAAAGAGCGATGGCCCTGATCTCATAATTTTTATATTTTAGAAATGGCAAGATATATTCCAGATTAGAAGGCTTTCTTATTCTTCCATAGGCAATAAGAACCCTTTTTATTCTACCGACATCTTTCCTTTCCTTTGCCTCAAAAAGTAATTTTTTCAGAAAAAGATCCCCGCTTTGACTTTTTTCAAACTCACATTTTAAAATCTTTGCTTCAAGTTCCCTTTCTTCAATCTTTTTGGGAGAATTTAACCTATTACACCCCACAAGTCCAAGAAGTATAAAAAGTAAAATAAGGAATCTTCTCATCATAACTACCTTTTCTCCTTAAATCTGTACCCATAAATTGAGACCTCAATTCTTCCACTCATCCATTCTTTGGGAAATGGCTCCCTCCAGAAACTAAACTTTCTTATTTCTCCAGGAAGTAGTGGAAAATCTGGTTTAATGGGAGTTTTAACAAACCTCAAAATCAACTTCCCATCATTATCATATAATTTTGCTTCAATCTCAACAACATCCACAATCCTATTTCCCTTATTGACTATTTCTCCGGCCACAACAGCCTGCTGATTTCCAAGTAGATTCTCCGAAACCATACCCCTGGCCCACAAAATTTCAAGATATTTCAGATAATTGCTGAAATTTGGATTTCCCCTTCTTATAACATTTTTATAATACGTTCGCCCCTCCTTTATCTGAGCACCTCCCGTCAACTTTTTACTCAAAAAAATGACAGATACAGTGAGTAATAAAACTACAATAAAACCCAAAAAATATGGCTTCCATGAAAAACTTTTCTCCTCATCGAATTCAACACTATTGAAAAGATCATTTTTCATCTATCCCACCTCCAAAATGGTCAAATCCATCCTCAAAAAAAGGTTTCACATCTCCTTTTTCTAAAGAATACAAATAAAAATCCTTTCTTTCAATCATTTCTCCTATAAGAAATAATTCCACATTATCAAACTTTTTTGAAAACTTTCTCTGAAAAGTTTCCAGTTGTCCCCTCTCCACAGAAAATAGAAGTTCATATTCCTCTCCACCCTTTAGAAAAATGTCCCTTTTTATACTCTTCCCTTTTAATAAACCATCCAATTCATCCAAAAATAAAATGGCACTCAAATTGGATTCCCTACATAAATTTTTTAAATCTCTTAAAATTCCATCACTAATGTCAATACAGCTGTTTACAACTTCACTTTCGAGAAGAAATTTCCCAATATCAATTAAAGCATCGGGTTGAATAAACTTTCTCACATCACGATCTAAAAAGGAACTTTTTACAAAACCCGCTTCATACAACTTCTTCATCCCCAGGCAGGCAAATCCACCACTGTGAGTAGCAAGAATGTAATCACCGATTTTCGCACCAGATCTGAGTAAAACCCTTCCATTATTCTTTTTCCCAATTACTGTGGCTGTAATTGAAATATTTTCTCCTCTACTTAAATCACCTCCAGCAAGAACAATTCCATACCTGATACACTCTTCTTTAACCCCCACCAAAAATTTTCTAAACCACTTAAAGGGAACATCTTTCTTTATGACAACACCTAAAAAAAGTAAAAGAGGAATTCCCCCCATGGCCGCAATATCGCTTAACGTGGACGAAACAACTTTTTTTCCAAGATAATTGGGTGGAAATTTTGAAAAAATAAAATGAGTTCCCTCCACCATTTGATCAAGTGAAATTAGAAAGTCACCATAAATGGCACAGTCATCTCCAATAAAACCACTCTTATCCTCAAACTCTTTTTTAATAAAATCTATTAAAGAAAATTCATCCAACACTTTACTTTAAAATTAAGTCTAATACTTCCTCTATCTTTTTCACATAAAAAAATTTAAGACCCTTTGTGGCATATTTTGGCAAATCAAGAACATCCTTTTTATTTTTAAAAGGTAGTATAATCTTTTTTATTCCAACTCTACGGGCCGCAAGAATTTTTTCTTTTATTCCTCCCACCGGTAATATATCTCCCCTCAATGTAATTTCTCCAGTCATGGCAAAATCTTTATCCACTTTTTTCCCGCTTGCAATGGAAACAATAGCAGAAGTAATTGTTATTCCAGCTGAAGGTCCATCCTTAGGGATACTACCTTCGGGTACGTGGATATGCACGTCATTTTTTTCAAAAAAATCTTCAGGAATCTCATATTTTTTTAAATTTGCCTTAACCCAGCTAAAAGCAGCCCTTGCTGATTCTTGCATCACATCCCCAAGTTGTCCAGTTAAAATCAAATTTCCCTTACCTTTAAGGGAAAGGGCTTCCACAAATAAAACATCTCCTCCAGCGGGGGTCCATGCAAGTCCCACAGCAACTCCAACTCTATCCTCCTCAGGCAATTTACTTTTAAAAATCAACTCAGGTCCCAAAAATTCAGTCACCTTCTCAGGGGTAACAACTATTTTCCCCTTTTCCCCCTCCACTACTTTAACTACAATTTTTCTCAAAACAGCACCTATCTTCCTCTCAAGATTCCTTACCCCAGCCTCAAAGGTATAATTTTCAATAATTTTCAATATGGCATCATCTTCAAATTTCACCTGCCTCCTGTTAAGCCCCACTTCCTTTAGTTTTTTGGGTATCAAATGCTTTTTAGCTATGTACAATTTTTCATACTCAGTATAACCACTTAAGTGGACAACCTCCATTCTATCCAGAAAAGCAGGTTGAATAGTATCTGTTATATTTGCTGTAGCTATAAAAAATACATTTGACAGATCGAAGGGCACCCCAATATAGTTATCCACAAAGGAAAAATTTTGTTCGGGATCTAAAACTTCCAATAGGGCACTCGAAGGATCTCCTTTGAAATCGACGCCTATTTTATCAACTTCATCAAGCATAAAAACAGGATTTGCACTACCAGCCTGTATTAAACCCTGGATTATCTTCCCCGGAAAAGCCCCAACATAGGTTTTCCTATGCCCTCTTATTTCTGCTTCATCATGTACTCCTCCCAGAGAAATCCTTACAAATTTTCTACCGAGGGCAGAGGCAATGGATTTACCAAGAGAAGTTTTCCCAACTCCAGGAGGTCCCACAAAACACAATATGGGAGCCTTTTTATTTTTTGAAAGTTTCATAACTGCAAGATGTTCTATAATCCTTTCTTTAATTTTTTCAAGGTCATAGTGATCTCTATTTAAAATCTTTCTTGCCTTATCCAGTTCCAGGGAATCCTTTGTAAATTTTCCCCAGGGTAGAGAAAATATATAATCAAGCCATGTCCTTATAACTGCAGCCTCTGATGAATCGGAATAAAGTCTTTCCAATCTTTTCAACTCTTTCAGTACAACCTCCTTTGATTCATCAGGCATCTTACTTCTTCTCAATTTCTTTAAATACTCATTTATTTCCCTCCTTACTTCATCTTCCTCACCTTCCCCCAACTGTTCCTTAATGGCCTTTAGTTGCTCCCTTAAAAAGAACTCCTTTTTAGACTTTTCTATCTTTGCCTGGGTTTTATTTAAAATTTCCTGTTGAATCTTCTGAAGCTGGATTTCCCTTTTTAAATGCTTAAATACTTTTTTTAAGCGGGTTATGGGATTTGTCGTTTTTAAAAGACTATAGGAATCACTTAACTTCAAATTCATAATTGCAGCAACAAAGTAGGACAACTCTCCCGGATCACTTATTCTATTTAAATTCTCAAAAAATGGTGGGGTTAAAATATTACTGAATTCATTTAACTTTTGCAGAGCTTCCTTAACCCCCCTGATAAGCGCTTCCTTTTTTATTTCACTTCTCATTCTTGATGGTGTGTCCCTTACCACCTTAAATTTACCTGATAAAAATTCTCCCTCATCTTCAATTTCTAAAAACTTAACCCTTTCCAAACCCCTAACAACCAATCTCATGGTTCCATCAGGTATTTTTATCATTTTAAGTATGGAACCGACAACCCCATATTCAAGTAGATCCTCTTTCTGGGGAAATTCAATATCAGATTTCTTCTGGGTTGCAAATAAAATGTACTTATTGGTACTTGAAAGTGAAAAATTTACAGCGCTTATGGATTTTTCCCTACCCACATAAAGGGGAATTACTAAACCTGGGTAAATGACAATATCTCTCAATGGTAAAACAGGCAATTTCTCAACATTTTCAAGAAAGTCCTTATCTTCAAAATTTGCTTCAGAAACATTTGAATCGGAAAAAAGTCCTACTTCCATCATAATCCTCCTTCCTATTTCCACTCAACTGGAATCTTGAATTTTTTCTTTTGTCTATCAATCATTTTCGGCAAAAATATTCTAAGAATTCCATTTTCATATTCAGCCTTTGAGTCAGAAACATCTATAACACCCTCTATCTTAATTTTTACCTCAAATTCACCCCAAAACCTTTCAAACCATACATATTTTATTTCTTCCTCAATGTTTACCATCAAATCTTTCTTAAAACCGGAAACTTCAAGAACATTTCTAAAAAAGGTAACCTTCAAACTATCCCTGTCCACCCCGGGGATTTCCAGAATTACAATAATTTCCTTATCACTCTCAACAACATCAAAAACTGGGTTCCACAATCCCTGCTCATCACCACTTATATTTCCCAAAAAATCAAACGTAAAAAAATTTTTAAATTCTGGTTTATTCCCTCTTTCTCCCATCTTTGTCTTCATCCACATCACTTATTTTTTTTAACTCACTAAAAAATTCCCCCACATCCTTAAATTCTCTATATACAGAAGCAAACCTGATATAAGCAACCTTATCCAATTTCTTTAATTCATCCATAACCATTTCTCCAATTCTTTTACTTGAAAATTCGGTCTTCCCTTCATTATTTAAAAAGAATTCTATTCTATCCACAATTTGTTCAATTTTTCCATAGGAAATCGGTCTTTTCTCACACGCCTTCATTATTCCCGAAAGAAGTTTTTGTCTATCAAAAATTTCCCTTCTACCATCTTTTTTAACAACCATGAGAGGAACCTTTTCCACCTTTTCATAAGTGGTAAACCTTCTACCACATTTCTGACATTCTCTTCTTCTCCTGACAACAGTCCCATCCTTTGCCTCTCTTGAATCTATAACTTTATCTTCGTTAAATCCACAAAAAGGACACTTCATTATTCCTCTATCAACCTTAAAATACTTATATCTGGGGAATTTCTATATCTTTCATCAAAATCAAGTCCATATCCTATAACAAATGCATCTGGTATTTCAAAGCCAAGATAATCAATCTTCACAGGAACTCTCCTTCTTGAGGGCTTGCTAAGTAAAGCACAAAGTTTAATGGATCTTGGCTTTCTCAATTTAAACAGATTTAATAAATACTCAATGGTATATCCAGTGTCTATAATATCTTCAACTATTATTACATCTCTATCCTTAATTGGATTATCAAGATCTTTTACAAGATGCACCCTCCCTGTTGATTCAGTCTTATCTCCATAACTTGAGACTGAAAGATAATCAATGGTCAGCGGAATAGATATATTTCTTATTAAATCTGAATGAAAAATACTTGCCCCTTTTAAAATACATATAAGATGGGGCAATGTATCTTTGTAATCTTCAGATATTTTTTCCCCTAATTCTTTAACTTTTTTCTGAATTTCACTCTCTTTAAGAAGTACCTTCTCAATTTTTTCTATCATAAAGTATCTCCTTTTACTATTTTGCTATGGGTAAAGTAAAATAAAAGGTACTACCCCTTCCAAATTTACTTTCAACCCACAAATCTCCACCCATAATTTCAATAAACTTTTTAGAGATAGAAAGTCCAAGTCCTGCTCCTTTTCTACTCTCTACCTGATAAAACTCCTCAAAAATCTTCTCCATATCCTCTTCTTTTATACCGATGCCGGTGTCCTCCACTGATATAATTATCAAATCTCTGTTGTCCATATTTCTAAAGGCCCTTATCTTTATATATCCACTCTCAGTAAATTTAATACTGTTATCCAATAAATTGTTTAATACCTCCTTTATTTTGTGTTCATCTCCAAAAACATATAGGATATCATCTTCAACTAAAAGGTCAAATTGTAATCCCTTTTCTTCCACAAGAGGCTTAAAATCATTATACACATTTTCAAGTAGAGTTTTGATGTCTATTTTTTTTATATCCAGTTCAAATTTATTCATTTCAATCTTAGAGAGGTTCATAATGTCATCTATAACTTTCAATAAGAATTGGGAATTTCTATAAATTGAAAATAAATCTTTTTTAACCTCATCCGAAAGTTCTCCCCTTATTCCCTGTAGCAAGATTCCACTAAAACCAAGAATGGAATTTAAGGGCGTTCTCAACTCATGAGAAATTTTAGCTAAAAAGTTGACCCTTTCCCTCCTGGCATTTTTGGCATCTTCAATAACATCTTTTAAAATTCTGTTCTTTTTCTTAACCTCTTCTTCACAAGATTTTTTATCCTCTTCACATTTAAACAAAATTTCATTTAAAGTGGAGATGGTTTTCTCTTTATCATCAAGTATAAATTTGTAGTTTTCCAGTAAAATATTAAAATTTTCATATACTTTCATAAAAAATTCATTTTCGTCTTTGATATATGTATACTTACCCTTACTCAGATCCTCTATAGATCTATTCAAAACTAAGATACCATCAAACAATTTTGAAAATAATCCACTCTCAATATAAAAAATTATGAATCCAGAAAGAAAATAAAAAACAAACAAAATGGCTAAGAGTTCATACAGGGAACTGAAAATACCTTTTGTTGAAAAGGTATACCTGAAGGTATAAAAATGATTACCATATTCTTCCACATATGGAAAATAGACTATAAGTTTATTTCCCTTATAAATATAAACTGGCTTAATCCCTCTCGTATAACTAAGTATCTTCCTATCTGTAATTATTTTCTTTGCCCTATTAATTTTCTCAAGATATTTTTTTAGAATGTCTTCTGAGTCAAAAATAACAATTCCAGAAGTATCAATTAATTCAATTTTTTTAAGATTTGGATTTAATTTTACGATTTTTGCCATATCTTCTAAAAATCTTAAAAAACTTTTCTTATAATTGTTTCTATATGATTCCATAATAAATCTGGAGGACAAAAAGGTAAAATTCTTGCATTCCTCAAGGGCAACTTTATAACTATTATTTCTATAAAAATAAAAAATTATTCCGTTTGAAATGACAAAAAATAGAATAAAAACAGTTACTAATCTCAATGCCAACTTCTTTTTCATTTTTTCCTTCATAATATAAAAACCACTTAAATTAATTTATAAAATTGAAAAATTTTTCTCTATTTTTCAAAACAAAAAATTCCTTAGGTGAGGAAGATATATAAAATAAAAGCTTTTCAGAAGTATTTACCTTTAAAAAATCTTTGTCAAAAAGAAAAACCTTTTCAAATTTACCATTTTTTAATAATTTCTCAAGCCCAAAATCAAAATCTATCAAATTTTTCTTTAGAAAGTATACAACCCCTTTCTTCTGCTTAAAAGGAGATATTTCAACGTTGTAAAAAATGACCTTTTGAACTCCATTTCCCGCTAAACAGGGAATAAATAGGGCGCCAGTTTTATAGGAGAAGACAACTAATCTATTACCTTTAGATACCTGACTTTCACATATCTTTAAAAAATTTCTAAATATTTCACTAAACTTGTTTTTCAAATTTAAAAAATTTCCACCCTCTAAACCCCTTTTGTAATCACATATAAAAAAGGATACTTTACCTTTTTTAAAAGAGTATTTAATAAATTCATCTTTATATAATTCATTATTTATATCTTGAATGACAAGTAGTGTTTCCTTTTCACTGTTGTTTCCATTTACGTAAAAAATATTTAAATTTTTTTGAGGTATCAATTTATAATTAAATTCGGATATAAAGGATTCAAAATCATTATCATGTTCATTCTTTAAATCTAAATAAAAAAGGTATGAAAAAACTAACTTTAAAAAAATTAAGAGAAATATAGTAAAAGAAATTAAAATAATAACCTTTTTCATATTATTTCAAATAAATATATTCTTTTATATAATCGTTAATGATATTTCTATGGTCAAAGGCCATCTCTTCTGGTAGAGAAAAAATGGAAAATAATTTAGATTCCTTTGCGTCATCGCCGCCAACTGGCTTTCCAGAACTATTAGCAATAAACACGATTGAAACACAATGACCTCTTGGATCCCTATGGGGATCACTATATACTCCAAGTAATCTCACAATTTCAATATCTAAATTTGTTTCTTCTTTGGCTTCTCTTATGGCAGTATTTTCCACACTTTCGCCATATTCTACAAATCCTCCGGGAAGAGCCCATCCAAAGGGAAAATTTCTCCTTTTTATGAGTACAATTTTCTCCATCTCCCTATCACACCTTATTATTATATCCACAGCCAGAAGGGGACATTTTATTTTGCCCATAACAACCTCACCTTTTTTTCAAATATATCAAAGTTTTCTATTTTATTAAACCACTTTTTTAAGTAGAATATTATTTACTATCTGAAAAAAATATTCATATGGAAAAATTACCTATTTATATTTCTATTGTTCTGTGTGCGGTAAAAGATTTTGAAATAATAAAAAAAATAGTGCAGGAAATTAATAAGAAAGTATCACCTCATTTTATCGATTGTGATATAATTCTTGTTGATAATTCAGGAAGCGATGATTTATGGAAAAAATTCCTAAATCTGAGGAATGAAAATCTAAATCTTAAAATTTTTCGACAGGAAAAGGTAACCTCTCATGACAATGCAATATTAAGGGGATTCAAGGAGTCAAGGGGTAATTACATAATTTTACCAACTCCCGGCACCACTTTTTTTCCAAAATCCATTTTGGGTATTTTTGACCATTTTAGAGATCTTTCAACCTATAAGGCAATAAATGGAATATATTTAAGGAAAAAATTCAATAACAGGTTCAGGGAAAATAAATTATTTTCTGAAGTTTTATTTGAAAATTTTAATATAAATGCGCCAGTTGTTATTCCATCTATTTTTACGATAAAAAAGAGTCTATTTGAGAAGGTATTCACATTTCTACCTTCTGAAACCAATTGTTTCCTCCCTTCTGTGGAAGCTATTTTACATAAATACTTTTCCGATGAACTAAAAATACTCTTTCTAAATGAAGAAGATGAAGACCCAATTTTGGGATATGGAAAAGATGCAATTCAATATAGTTTATTTAAATATAAAAAGTGCATAAATGAAGTTAAAGATATAGAAAACATGCTTGAGAACATAGAAGGTCTTTATAGTTTTGATTAAAAGGAGGTTTTAGTGGGTATCTGGATATTGAGATTTTTAGTTTTTTTCACCCTTTTAATATCGAGTTTCTTCCTGAATCCATTCAGAAATAATTTATTATCACTCATTTTATCGGCTCTATTTGCTTTTTTTATAATACTCTTTGAAATAAGTATAAGAAAACTTCACATCAAGGAATTAATTGGAGCTCTGATAGGTTCTGCTGTTGGAATAACCTGTGCATCCCTTATATGTTTTACAGTGTATCTCATGGAAATTCCTCCCAGAGAAAAAACATTTTTTCAGGTTTTTATTTTAACATTTATGGGATATGTTGGACTCATAATAGGAACTAATAAGGGAAAACAACTTGAACTTAATTTCTTAGAAAAGATATTTTCTTCCAACGAGAGCACCATTTTTCCTAAAATACTTGACACAAGTGTAATAATAGATGGTAGAATTGCCGATATATGTGAAACAGGATTTATAGAAGGAAAATTAATTGT
>JAMOQF010000072.1 GCA_027064125.1 Acidobacteriota bacterium | reverse complement strand
CTATAGAAAAATTCCCTCCTGATGATTACTGCAGAGCAGGATGAAAAAAGAATATCACATTCCTTTACCATTCCATCGTGGTACTCCATCCCATTTAGCACCTTATATGGAGAAAAAAATAGAGAAATAAAATCGCCTGCGGAATCAATCTTTCTGCCATCTCTGTATAATACAAGGGGGGATACAAAGTAATAATCTCTATTTTCTTTTAAAAATTTAACCCCCTCTCCTATCCAATCTCCAGTCCAGAAGGTGTCGTTGTTTAAAATAACAATGAAATCACCTTTACTTTCATCAATGCCGATATTCACTGCACCACCAAATCCCACATTTTCGCTTAACACTACCAGTTTTATCCATGGAAATAGTTGGGATATGATTAAATTTGAGCCATCCCTTGAACCATTGTCAACAACAATTACTTCATACCCTTCTCTATTATATAATTCAATGGAATATAGAAAATCCAGAAGATGATAGACACCATTATAATTTGGAATTACAATTGAAACTTCTTTTTTCAACTTTAAAAATTTTATCTTCCTATCCCGTAATAGGTAAATCCAAGTGAAATGACTTCACTTTTATCGAAAATATTTCTCCCATCAAATATAACTGGAGACTTCATTAAATTGAGTATTTTCTCAAAATCAGGGCTTCTATATTCATTCCACTCCGTCACGAGGAGCAATCCTTCTGAATCTTTAAGGGTATCGTAGCAGTCGTTTGAATAGTTAATTTTATCTCCAAAAACTTTTTTTACATTTTCAATTGCCACTGGATCGTGAACATTTAATACCGCCCCAAGTTTTAGTAATTCACTTATTATCACAATTGATGGCGCCTCTCTTATGTCATCGGTATTTGGTTTGAAGGAAAGCCCCCAGATAGAAAACTTCTTGCCACCTATGTCATTTCCATAGTGTTTTAAAACCTTTTCCACAAGGACTTTCTTCTGGGTGTTGTTTACATCTTCTACAGCCCTTAAAATTTTCATATCATATCCATATTCAGATGCAGTTTGAATTATTGCCTTTACATCCTTTGGAAAACATGAACCACCATATCCAGTTCCGGGAAATAAAAACTTCCTGCCAATTCTTGAGTCAGATCCAATTCCAAGCCTTATGCTTTCAATATCAGCCCCTACCCTTTCACAAAACCTTGCAAATTCATTCATAAAAGAGATTCTCGTAGCAAGCATGGCATTTGCTGCATATTTTGTGGTCTCAGCAGATTTTATATCCATCACATATATTGGATTTCCGGTTCTCACAAAGGGGGCATAGAGTTCCTTTAAAATTTTTGCGGTCTCTTCCTTTTCTGCCCCAATTATTACCCTTTCTGGCTTTAAACAGTCAAGAACTGCGCTTCCCTCCTTCAAAAACTCTGGATTTGATGCAACATCAAAATCATACTGAGTTATCTTTCCAATTCTCTCCCTCAAAATATCTCCAGTCCCCACGGGAACCGTTGATTTGGTGACAATTATTTTATATCCATCCATATATTTTGCTATCTCTTCCGCGGCAGAAATCACATAGGACAAATCTGCAGAACCATCCTCATCAGGTGGTGTGCCAACAGCAAGAAATATTATTTCAGAATTTATGACTGCATATTCCATATCCGTGGTAAAGAAAAGCCTCTTTGCCTCCACATTCTTTTTTATTAAAGGCTCAAGGCCAGGTTCATAAATTGGAATTATACCATTTTTTAATTTTTCTATTTTTCCCCTATCTTTATCCACACATATTACATTATTTCCTGTTTCAGCAAAACAGGTGCCTGTAACAAGTCCAACATATCCAGTACCTACTATTGCAAGGTTCATGAAATTTCCTCCAGAAGTTAAGATTTAAATTAAAAATGAAATTATACATTAGATGTGAAAAAATGAAAGAATAAAGTGTCCTTATTTTTTAATATTTAATTAAAGAAAACAAGAATTTTCACTGAAGAAAATTATATCTTTTAACACTTATTTTAAATAGTCAATTAAAAAAGCAAAGAAGGAATATAGCAAAAATGTTATTATGGTTTTAGAAATGACAAAAATTTTAATTTATTTTTTCATAGTTTTAAAAAATAATGTTTCTTTCGATTTACTTTCCTCCATGTTTTTTTAGATATTTATTTATTGCATTTTTACTCACTAAATCAAGGGGAGTCCTGCCATCATTTGTCTTAACATTCACATCAGTGCCATTCCAGTGAAGAGGAGTCAATTTATCATTATCTTTTGCATTTACTTACGCTCACTTTAAAACAACTTCCATTTTCTTGTTTTTTTCTCCTGCCCGCCTTAAATGCCCCTAAAAGCTTATATAGAAGCAAAGGGATTTTCCTTAAATCACTTGATTTCTGCTAAAAGATTTTATTTTTACCAGATTATAATTTTTTCTTTCTTGCCTCCTCCAAAATCCCCTTATGGGTTTATAGATAGGTAAAAAGAGATGCTTATCGTTGTTTTTTGCCAGAAGGTTTTAAGTCATTGCCAGTTTTATATTTTTCTCTTGCCTTCACCAAACCCTACCTGAAGTTTGTAGAAGGAAAAGAAGTTTTGCTTTAATTGTTTGGTTTTTACCAGAAATTTTTAAGTCTTGCCAGATTTAATTTTTTCTCTTATTTTCCTACCCTAAAATCCATTAAAATTACTGCCCAACACCTTTCTTTTTTAATATCAAATTTAGGTCTGTCCCCCACCTTTTCTTTTACCTATTTACTTACTTTGCCTAACTTACTTGCCTGACACCATTTTTTCTCCTAAAAGGAGATATTGTCCACTCTTTGTAAAGTAAAATTTAAGTTGATATTACCAAAGATTTCCCTTGTAATGGGAAGAAAAATTTTATTAGAATATACCTTATTTTACAGATATTACTTCTGTATCTATAGATAAAAATGAATTTGAAAATACTAAAACTCAACCGATTTTTGCCCTTCAAGATGATGCATAAGTTCGAGATAATTGAAAGAAGGGATATGTTAAAATTAAGCCTTCTTTCAATTCCTGTTGGAATTTTTAGTGCCTACGGTGCAATTGGGCTCAGGTATATACTTGCAATAGCCAAAAATGTCTTCTTTTACCATAGATTATCCCTTAAAGATGTAAATATAATTGGAAACCATCTGGGAACATGGGTAATATTAACACCGGCAATTGGAGGACTTTTAGTAGCGTTAGTGATAAATTTGTTTGCAAAGGAAGCCAAAGGGCATGGGGTCCCTGAAGTAATAGAGGCAGTTTTGTTTAAAGAGGGAAATATAAAACCCAAGGTTGGACTTGTAAAAGCAATTGCGTCTGGAATTTGCATAGGATCAGGAGGTTCCGCTGGAAGAGAGGGGCCATTGATTCAAATTGGTGCCACAATGGGTTCAACTCTGGGGCGAATCTTTAAGTTTAAACCATATATGAAAAGAATCCTTGTGGGATGTGGAGCAGCAGCAGCCCTTGCAGCAGCCTTCAATACCCCCATTGGTGGAGCTCTATTTGTATTTGAAACATTTTTATTTGAATTTAAAACAAGGTCCTTTGTACCACTCATAATATCAACTGTTTCAGCAACATTTATCTCAAGATTTTATTTTGGGAATTACCCGGCATTTCCAATCCCGGAATACACATTTAAACATCCAGTGGAATTTGGTTTTTATCTCCTTTTGGGATTAATAGCAGGAATTTTATCTGTATTTTTCATTAACTTCTTTTACTGGATAGGAGACCTATTTAAAAAATTAAAGATATCCGACTACATTAAGCCAGCAATAGGTGGATTAATAGTTGGTGCAATTGGATATTTTTATCCACAGGTTCTCGGAAATGGATATGATATAGTGGAAAAGGCTCTTGTTGGAAAACTCTTTTTTGGACTTATGGCCATTCTGGTATTTTTAAAGATTTTCGCCCTCTCCATAACACTTGGAAGTGGTGGTTCAGGTGGAACACTTGCTCCGACCCTATACATTGGTTCCATGTTGGGAGGCTCATTTGGTTACATAATCCACTCCCTTTTCCCGGATTTTACCGCAAGCCCTGGGGCATATGCCCTTGTGGGGATGGCTGCAATGCTTTCAGGTGTAAATAGAGCAACACTTACGGCAATTGTAATACTCTTTGAGATGACCCTTAATTACCAGATTATTCTTCCACTAATGTTTGCATGTGTTATAGCAGATGGGGTTTCCTGGTTTTTGTCCCCAGATACAATTGATACCAAAGAATTCAGTAAAAAGGGTTTACACTTAAGAGTTGACATGGAAGTACTTCCCTTTGATTTTAAAATTGTAAGAGATGTTATGACAAAAGAAGAAAACGTTATCAAGGTTTATAGTAATGAAACAGTCGGAGAAATATGGAAAAAATTTAGTAAAAATCGCCACCACGCATTCCCGATCTTAAACAGAAAGGGGCACTTAATTGGAATTGTAACAATAGATGAAGCAAGGGAACTTATGGAACAGGGAAAAGCCACCTATCAAATCAAAGATGTTATGCCTTCAAAACTTATTGTTACATATCCCAACGAATCCCTCATAAGGGTTCTAAACAAGATGTTGTTACACAATGTGGATCAATTGCCTGTTGTTGACAGGAAAAACCATAGAAAACTTGTGGGGCTTTTAACAAGAAGTGATATTTTAAGAGTACTAAAAGAAATAGAATAAAATTTGAGACACCCAGAATCTTGTGTCTAAGAAATAATAGTAAAGAAAATATTTGTTCACCAAATTCCTCTTTAAATTTCAAAGCAAAAAGTGGAAAAGGGAAAGGTGCCAGGCAAAATCAAAATTAAATGTGTCAGGCTAAAATCACCCACGCAATTCCCATCATGGGTTTATAGAAGGGAAAGAGAAAGATTTTTTCTTTTGTATGGCACTATTTTTTCAAAAATCTTTAGAGGCTTTTGTGGTGGTAAGCAAATAAGAGAAAAAAAACTAAATTCTGGCAAAAGTAAAATCTTTTAGCAAAAGCAATGATTAAAGGAAAATCCCTTTTCTTTTCTATAAATCTTCTGAGGAGGTCTTAGAGTGAGAGATTCATAAGAAAACTCAAAACTGGTAGAATAAAAATTCTCTGGCAAAAGCCAACGATTAAGTTCATTCCTTTACTTTCCTATAAACCTTCTGGAAGGCATTCAGGGTGGACAAATAAAATAACAATTCAATTTAGGCAAGAAGAAAACCTTCTGGCAAAAGTCAGGGGATTAAGCAAAACTTTTTCCTTTTTATAAACATTCTTGATTGGGTTTAGGTGAAGATAGGTATAGACCTGAATTTAAAAGCGGGCAAGAAAAAGGGATGAAGGGAAAAAGCATCAGGCGAAATTGAAAGATTTCTTTTTTTAGATTATCTTAATAAATATCACTTACTGAACACAAAATTTTTTTAACTCCTTAAAATTCATACAAAAATCATTTTTTGCCAACTAATTATTTTAGGTTTATGTTTTAGGTTTATGTTTTAAATTTTATGGAGGTTCTATGAAAAAGTTTTTTTTATTTTTAGTTTTTTTTACACTTCTTTTCACCATTCTTCCCTTTGGAAACAACTACAAAGAATTGCATTTTTCATTTGATAATCCAGTACTTAGCAAAGCAGAGAATGGATATATAAATGTCAGTTTAAAAAATTGTATTCCAGTGGGTAATCCGGGTAATCCCGCCCTTCCAGTATATCCTGCAAAAATTTTAATACCCTATGGCTATACTCTTTCCAATTACTCCATTTCCTTTGGTGGTAAAAATGTAGTAGGCAAAAATATAAAGGTAAACTACATCCCCTACCCCATTCCAACAGGTGGAAATTTTACTACATATGATAATGGGCCAAATTACAAAATCTACTCAAGCAATTTACCCTACCCCACAACCAAAAGTTACTATAGCGGCAGTGGATTTTTTAAAGGATACCTCATTGAGATGATAAATATTTGCCCTTTTCAATATATACCATCTGAGGGAAAATTGATTTTTTACAAAAAAGCCATATTAAAACTCTATTTAAATAAGACAAAATCAACCCCAGAAGGCTATAAACTTTTGAGGGATTCAAATTTTGATGAAAATGAGGTTGCATCAATTGTTAAAAATCCAGAGGATGTTATTTCTTACAAAGGACATGGTAAAAAAATTGTTGATGACTGGGAATATTTAATAATAACAAATAGTGATATGCAGTCAGCCTTTCAAACACTGGCAGATCACAAACATTCAGTATATGGATTAAATACTCATATAGAGTTAATTTCAAACATCACAAGTTCCTATTCTGGGGCAGATGATGCAGAAAAACTTAGAAATTTCATTAAAGATGGGTATCAAAACCATGGAACAAAATGGGTTGTCCTTGGTGGAGATAGTGAAGTGGTACCCTATAGAGGATGTTATGGTCGTGTGGAAACAAACCCAGCAACTGAGGATAACGACATTCCCACCGATTTTTACTTTGCGGCATTGGATGGCAACTGGAATGCAAATGGCAATAGTGTATATGGTGAGCCTGATGACGATGTGGACTTATTTGCAGAGGTAAATGTGGGAAGAATTTCAGCCTCAAATTCCACAGAAGCAACAAATCAGATAAACAAAATAATAGAGTATGAAAATTGGGATGATGCCCCATTTAAAGCACTTTTAATAGGTGAAAAATTAGATGATTACACATGGGGTGGAGACAACAAGGATTATGTATATGAAATGATGGCAGGTGTTCCCTGTGACAAACTCTACGATAGAGATGGAACCTGGAGTGGTACCACCTTGATTAATAACTATTTTAACTCCGATAATCTGAATATTGTAAACCACCTTGGACATGCAAATGATACATACGATATGAAAATATATAACAGCGATATAGATGACATTACCAATACAAAACCATTTTTCGTATATTCTCAAGGTTGTTACCCCGGAAATTTTACCGCAAATGACCTCTGTTTTGCTGAAAAATTCACAGTGGGAACAACTCATGCAGGTTTTGCAGTTATTATGAATAGTAGATATGGGTGGTATGCAAGAAGTTCCGTATTAGGTACATCCAATGTATTTGATAGGGAATTTATGAAGGCGCTATTTGAAGAATTCCATAAAAATGTAGGAGAAGCCTTAAGTGAAAGCAGACACGCCCTTTCAAATTTTGTTTCCCAGGAAGGTTCATACAGATGGGTTTATTATGAAATGACACTCTTTGGTTGTCCACAAACTCCATTTCACTGGAATTGCACCGACAGTGATGTATCTTTAGAAAAGGATACCCCGGTTGATGACTTCACATATATGTCTGGAGATGACATCACCATAAAGGTGAGAGCCCATACAAACTGCGCCAATGAAATTCAAAATCCATCAATTACCGCCCAGATAACAACTGGTGATGCAAAAGCAACCACCACAGTGGATTTGAAGGATGATGGTGTAGCACCTGATGAAAAGGCAGGTGATGGGTTGTTCTCTGGAACATGGACAACTTCCGGTTATGGGGATACAACCATAACAGTTACTGGAACCGGAGACTACCTAAACCAGGGGGAAATAACCATCAACGGTCAAGTTGTGGATTCCATGTCTTATACAATGCCAGGTTGCGATTACAATTTTATTGACATATCTGATGGAACGGAAATTTTAAATAATACAGATGATGGTGGTGAAGTGGTTTCAATTGGATTCCCCTTCAGGTTTTATGGAAAAGATTATGAAAATGTTCTCGTTTCCTCAAATGGACTTTTGAGATTTACAAATGCCTATGAATATGATGCCATCAATACTGATATTCCCGATAGTTCCAGTCCAAATGGATTAATCGCAATTTACTGGTCAGACATGTATGTCAACTCCGATTCCCATGTGTATTACAAAACAATAGGAGATGCCCCAAACAGAAAATTTATAGTGGAATACTATAACCTTGCCCACTATGAAAATGTATATGGTGGAACATTTGAAGTTATTCTTGAAGAATCAACAAATAAGATATATTTTGAATATAAAGATGTTACCTTTGACAGCAGTGACTATTCAAATGGAAAGGAGGCTACAATAGGTATAGAAGACTATAATGGATTACATGGAGTAAAATACTCATATAACACAGCAAGCATTGTAGATGAAACTGCAGTATGTTTTGATCCTATTGGAAACTATCCATTTTTAACAAAATATGGAAATACCAAAATAATAGGTGGTGGAGATGGAGATGATGTTGCACTGCCGGGAGAAACTGTGGAAATTAGAGTAAACCTATATAATCCATCCACAACAACAGATAAAAATGTGAATGTTCAGTTAATAGCTGATGGCAACTGCACCATAAACAGTGGAGCACAGGATATTGGAGATATTGCCCCCGGTGAAACCGCATTCACAACATTTGCAATAACTGCCGATTCATCAGCGAATTGCGGAGATTATATGGATTTTACAGTAAGAGTAAGTTATGAGGATGGATCTGGAAATACCTACATAAACCATTTTCCCGCACACCATATAATAGGAAGATATGTGGAAAATATATTCTTTGAAGATGATTTTGAAAGTGGAACCTCCAGGTGGACCACACAACTTGCATCGGGGAATGAAGATTGGGCCTTATCAAGTAGTGAATATAACTCCTCCTCACACAGTTACTTTTCTTCAGATGAAGAAAATATCAAAGATGATTATCTCATAAGTGATCTATTTAGTGTGGAAGATGGAACCCTCCTTGAATTTTATCACTACTATGTTCTTGAAAGTGGATTTGATGGTGGTGTTCTTGAAATTCAAGAGGAAGGTAGCACCAATTGGGTTGATGCAGAAAATTTGATAATTGAAAATGGATATACAAAATCGATCTCCACAAGTTATGACAGTCCCATAGCAGGAAGAAATGCCTGGAGCGGTGATTCTGGAGGATTTATAAAATCTGTGGTTGATCTTTCAAGTTATGCAGGAAAAAATATAAGGATTAGATTCAGACTTGCCTGCGATAAATCTGTTGGAAAGACAGGGTGGTATATAGATGATGTTGTTGTATACCATAGTTACTACGATTGTTCAGTGGTTCCCACGGGAGATGTAAATGGAGATGGTTATGTAGATGCTGTGGATTTATCGATTATGTTAAATGTTGTAAATGGAAATATCAGTGAAGGTACATCACCCTGTACAAGTCCATCCTATGGCGATTTCAATTCAAATGGACATATAGATATTGACGACTGCGTATATCTTGCAAATATTTTATCGGGAAATCAATAGGATAATGTGGGCTTACTTCTTCTATTCAATGGGAAGGGGTAAGCCCTTCTTTCATATAAAACCCTTTAAAATCTTCTAATATTTCTTCCAGAGCTTTATTTTCATTTCCAAAAAAATTCAAGAATCTCACATCCTTTTCTTTTCTAAACCATGTTAATTGTCTTTTTGCATAGTGGCGCGTGTTTTTCTTTACAAGATTTATGGCATCTTTAAGACTTATATTTCCATCCAAAAACTCAATTACTTCTCTATAACCAATTGCCTCAAATCCCTTTGAATTTTTCGGATATCTGGAAAGTAAAGATTTAACCTCATCTAAAAGACCATTATCAAACATCTTCTCCACCCTATCATTTATTTTTTTATATAGCATCTTCCTTGGAGGGTTTAGGCAATAAAAGAAAAATTTGAATCCTTCAATGGATTCAGGCAAAAAATTGTTGTGAAAATATGAAATTGGTTTACCCTCTTTAAAATAGACCTCAAGAGCCCTTATAATTCTATTTCTATCATTCTCAGAAATTTTTCTGGAATAAATGGGATCTACCTTTTTGAGAACTCTATATAGTCTTTTTGAACCATATCTATCGCACAAATGTTTTAATCTATCCCTTATCCTCTCATCTCCCCCGGGACCTTCAAAAATTCCATAAACAAGACTTCTGAAATAAAATCCTGTGCCTCCACATAAAACCGGTATCTTACCTCTATCCCTTATTTCAAATATCACCCTTCTTCCATGTTCCATGAAATTCCCTGCAGAAAAACTTTCATTTGGTTCCACAATATCAATTAAATGGTGAGGGATTCCACACATTTCCTCTTTCGAAATTTTCGCTGTGCCAATATTCATTTCCCTATAAATCTGTACTGAGTCACAGTTTATGATTTCACACTCAATCCCAAATTCTTCAGCCAATTTCAAACAAAGTTTAATACTCAATTCCGATTTGCCAGAAGCGGTGGGACCAAGAATAGCAAAAAGAGGATGGGGATCTAAAATCATTATCTAATTGTTATCCTCAAACTTAGCCAAAGGCTTAAATGTAGCAAATTTTTCAACAAAGGCAAGTTCAACCTTTCCCAATTCACCATTTCTATTTTTTCCTATTATAATTTCAGCATTACCTCTTCTACCATTTTCCTCATCCAAAAATTCTCCATATTTATCAGGTCTATATATAAACAAAACCATATCTGCATCCTGTTCAATGGAACCAGATTCCCTTAAATCAGAAAGTTGTGGTCTATGATCTCCCTTTCTAATTTCAGGAGCCCTGTTTAACTGTGAAAGGGCAATAACAGGTACATTAAATTCCTTCGCAATAGCCTTAAGTCCCCTTGAAATATAGGAAATTTCTTGTTCCCTGACTTTAAAATCTCTTTCGCCCTGCATTAACTGAAGATAATCCACAATAACAAGATCTATTCCCTCCCTTTCAACAACCATCAATTTTTTCAATTTGCTTTTAAGTTCGAGAATGGTTATTCCAGAAGTGTCATCTACATATATCTTTAACTTTTTTAGTATCTGTATGCCTCTTTTGACAGCCTCTAACTCCCCTTTTAAAACCCCTGTGTATAGTTTTTTATATTCAACATTTGCAAGGGAGGAAAGGAATCTGAGGAGTATCTGTTTTTTGCTCATTTCAAGTGAGAAAAAGGCAACAGAGCAATTTCTGCCAGCCTTCCGTGCATTAAGTGCTATATTAAGGGCAAGACTTGTCTTTCCCATGGAAGGTCTGGCGGCAATTATAATAAGTTCACCGGGATGAAAACCAGTGGTTATCAAATCGAGATTGTGAAATCCAGTTTCAACTCCACTTATAGCCTCCTGTCTGCCCTTATCTGATGTCTTTACTATCTCATTATAGTAGGTATCAACAAGATCTCCAACACTGACTATTTCTCCCCTATCCTTTTTATTTGAGATTTCAAAAAATTCCTCCTCTATATTCCGCAAGAGTTCAACGGGATCCTGACTTGGATGCAAACACCTTTCGTAAACATCTCTGGAAAAATTGATTATCTTTCTTAAGGTTGCCTTTTTCTTCACAATATCAACATAAACTTCCAGATTTGAGTAGGAAGAGGAATATTCACTTAAACTACTCAAATAGGCAAGGGTTATCTTAGAATCCTTATTCAGAGATAAAATAACTTCCTTCAATTTTAAGATATCTACCTTAAAATCTTTTTTCCCCTCACTTTCTTCAAAAAGTGAAAGTATGCCTCTAAAGATTATTCTGTGGTCGTTGAGATAAAAATCTGATTCTTCAAGATCGCCAATTATGTCAAGTATTTTCTCAGATCTTGAAATTAAAATTCCCAGTATAGCCTTTTCAGCATCAAGGTCATAAGGAAACTGTTCTGAGGTAGGCTTCTTTATATTTTCCATTTAAAAACAAAAAGGGGGATTTCCCCCCTTATAAAATTTTATTCCTCTTCAGGCTTTACAATGACTTTAACCTGAGCAGTCACTTCTCTATGCAATTTAACAGGAATTTTATATTCCCCAAGAGTTTTAAGGGGATGATCCAGTACTATTTTTTTCTTATCAATATTAAATCCAAGTTCCTCAAGTTTGTGGGCTATATCCATGGAAGTGACTGAACCATACAAATTTTCATCTTCTCCAACTTTTTTAAATATTTCAATCTCAAGTTTTTCAAGGGCAACTGCAACGGTTTCAGCCTCTTCCTTTTCCTTAGCCTCTTTTTTAGCCCATTTCAACTTTTGCTGTTCCACATATTTCAAATTTCCGGGAGTTGCTGGAATTGCATATCCCTTTGGGATTAAATAATTTCTTGCATACCCCCCGGCAACTTTTACCACATCTCCTCTTTTTCCAAGATTATCAACATTTTCAACTAAAATTATTTCCATCTTTACACCCCATTTAGAGTTTATCTATTTCATCAGATACAAAAGGCAATAGAGCAAGCATTCTGGCTCTCTTTATCGCTCTTTTTAACTTCTTCTGATGAACGGTACAGGTTCCAGAAAGCCTTCTTGGCATTATCCTTCCCCTATCCCTCACAAATTGTTTTAGTAATTTCACATCTTTGTAGTCTATTTCATCAATCTTTTCTTCACAAAACTTGCAGACTTTTTTCCTTCTGGAAAAATAAAATCTCCTCTGCTGAGTATTGTTGCCTTGCTGTTTTTGATCGTTATTACTCATTGTTTTTCACCTCTTCTTCATTTGTTCTATTTGCTTCATTTGTAGATCTTTGAAACTCCCTTTTTTCCTCTCTCTGCATCTTCTTTCTCTCAATTATCTCAGCCTTCTTTTTTCTATAAGCCTTCATTTTCTCAAGAACTTTTAATTCCCTATCCCTGTTGATGGTTAAAAATCTGATGACCTCATCAGTGACCCTGAGTCTTCTTTCAAGTTCCTCAACTATTTTGCCATAGCCCTGAAAATTTAAAATGTAGTAGAAAGCCTCGTTAAACTTCTTAATGGGATAGGCAAGCCTTCTTTTTTCCCACAATTCAAATCTGTCAACAATGCCACCCATTTGCTCAATGTAACCCTTCAATCTGTCTACAATTTCTTTTTGTTTTTCTTCCGATGTGTTCGGATTTAGTAGATAAACCAACTCATACTTATGCACTTTCACTCTCCTATAAATAAAATTTTGCTTTTTGCTGGCAGAATTAACTGCCTAACCGGTGGCGAAAAGAAATTATATTTATTTTTATGGAAAAATCAACTAATTTTTTGAGAAAATTATTTAAAAATAGTGCCAGGCAAAATTTCTCCTAAACCTTAAAAAATTATTTTTTAAATATTTTAAAGTCTATGATAAAATTTTTTAAAGTAAAACATTTTAAATACATGATTAAGAAGGTAAAATGAAAAAAAATAGTTTAGTAGCAAATGAAATAAAAGCAGCATGTGATATTTTACGAAGAGATGATGGAACAAATGCAACTGTTGATTATATGGAGCAACTATCCTGGATGCTTTTTTTAAAGATTTTCGAATCTGTGGAAAAAGAATCCGAAGAAATTGCAATGCTTGAAGGTAGAAAATATATACCTATAATAGAAAAAAAATTTAGATGGTCTAATTGGGCTCAAAACAAAGATTGGATAGGAAAACCAAAAGAATCATTAGCAGAATTTGTGAAAAATATAGAAGAGGAATTTAAAAAAATTCCAAATAAAGAAAATACTTTGATTTACTTCATAGACAATATCTTATTTCCCTATTTGAAAAATTTATCCGGAACTCCTGAAAGAGAAAAAGTATCTGAAATATTTAAAGAAATTTCTGGAAATAAAGTCAGGTCAGTTTATAATTTGCTTGATGTTATCGAAAAAATTGATCCAATTGATCCAAGAAATTATGAAGATACCCAATTGTTATCTCAAATCTATGAAGAACTTCTCCTACAGATGGGGACTGAAGCAGGTTGGGGCGGAGAATTTTACACTCCACGACCTGTTATCAGATTCATTATAAATGTTATAAAACCAAAAATAGGAGAAAAAATTTTAGATCCTTTTGGAGGTTCAGCAGGTTTTTTAGTGGAAGCATATCAATATTTAATTTTAAATAATCAACCCTTAACCGTAAAAAGAAGTGAAATTATAAAGAAAAACACTTTATTTGGTCATGAGAAAAAACCTTTGCCCTTCTTACTTGGAATAATGAACATGATCTTACATGGCATAACAAATCCCAACTATGTTAGAAAAAACACTTTAATGGAAGACATACATAACATTTCAGAAGAAGAAAAATTTGAAATAATTATGACAAATCCCCCTTTTGGTGGAAAAGAAAATAAGAATGTACAAAGAAATTTTCCATATTCAATTTCTGCCACTGAAGCCCTTGCTCTCCAGTATATAATGAGAAAAATTAAAAATGGTGGACGAGTTGGAATGGTTCTACCAGAAGGTCAGATAATGTTTGGTGGTGGAAAATTTGAAGAGATAAGAAAAGAATTACTTGAAAAATTTAATGTATTTGCAATAGTTTCACTTCCCCAGGGAGTATTTTCAGCAATGGGAGCTGGAGTTAAAACCAATCTATTGTTTTTTGAAAAAACAGGCGAGCCCACTAAAGAAATTTGGTATTATGATCTTGAAGGTAAATTTACAAAAACTCAAAAGATTAAAGATAAGCATTTTGAAGATGTTTTAAAAAAAATTGAAAAAAGAGAAATTTCCGAAAATAGCTGGATTGTATCAATAGATGAAATAAAAAAGAAAAATTATGACTTAACAGCTAAAAACCCTAATAAAAAAGATGAATTTGAATATAAAGAGCCAAAAGAAATATTGTCTGAGATTGAACATCTTGATTATGAAATAGAAAGTATTTTAAAAGAAATAAAAGAATTGGTTTAAGGGATTTTAAAGTTGAGCAAAATTTTTTCTGATGAAATAAAAAATGTGCCTTATCCTTTGCCTGAAGGGTGGAGATGGATAAAAGTAAAAGATCTTGTAGAAGAAATAAAATCAGGTTTCTCTTGTTCTAAGAAGTATGAAACCACAAAAGATAAAGGAATACCTCACTTAAGACCGAATAATATTGGATATTTTAATAAATTAGATTTATCTAAGATAGTTTATATTCCTTTTGAAAAATTTAATAAGGATGGATACAACCTCTTAGTTGGAGATATTCTTTTTAATAACACAAATAGTAAAGAGTTAGTAGGAAGAGCTATCGTATTAAAGGAAGATTTCAAAGGGGGTTTTAGCAATCATTTAACAAGAATAAGAATTAAAAAGGATATTGTTATTCCTGAATTTTTATCATGGATTTTAAATTTATATTGGCTAAAAGGTGAATTTTTAAAACTTGCTAATAAATGGATAGGACAAGCTGGCATTAACAATAAAATGTTAAAAGAAATTTTAATTCCTATACCTTTCAAAAACAACCAACCAGACCTTGAAAAACAAAAACAAATAGTTGAAAAAATAGAAGCTATCTTTGAAAAAATAGACAGGGCAATAACCTTACGCCAAAAAGCCCTTGAAAAT
>JAMOQF010000071.1 GCA_027064125.1 Acidobacteriota bacterium | reverse complement strand
CTTTTTTAACGACAAAAATTCAAGACTTTCCTCAA
The DNA here is from genome assembly GCA_027064125.1 of Acidobacteriota bacterium. Lineage (GTDB taxonomy): Bacteria > Acidobacteriota > JAAYUB01 > JAAYUB01 > JAMOQF01 > JAMOQF01. The sequence goes on along the minus strand of JAMOQF010000071.1, from coordinate 15,474 downwards.
GAAGTTTAAGCTTTTCTTCTTCTATTAACCTATTCTTTTCTACCATGAAAGGAGATGTTTCAAGAGCCTTACACAATTAACTTGACATTACCCAAAATCCCTCCACTAAAATTTTATGAGAACAAATAGTACCAAACAAAAGAAGAAAAATTTCTTTCTTCTTCTCTATAAACCCATGGTAGAGATTATGTGATGGTTATTTCAGTATGGTATTTTCCCAAAATCCCAAATCTCAAGTTTAAATATAAAATATCGCCTGTTGCCTTTTCATTCTTTTTTTGCCTTTCTTACCTGACACCTTTTAAAAATTTTTTCTCTACCCAGGTCTGTCCCCTTATCTTTCCCTTATTAAAAATTTTCTTGATTTTTTATATCTTAAGGATTTTTAAAAAACTACGTTTCAAAAAGGGTTAAATTGAGTATATTCAATGGAGAAACTATGAGTAAAACAGTTAAATAAAACTTTCCATCTAAATTTCAATTAAAGTTTTACATAAAGAGAAGGCGGAGAAAAATTTGAGTTCTCCACCTTCAAAATGAAATTATTTCCCTTCAAGTTCAGCAATTAATTTTTTAACGTGTTCAACAGATTTTTCAAAGGCTGCCTTTTCTTCTTCATTTAATTCTATCTCAATAACCTTTTCAACACCACCTGCACCAAGAACAACAGGAACACCAATAAAAAATCCATTAACACCATATTCTCCTTCAAGGTAAGCGGCACATGGTAAAATTCTCTTTTTGTCCTTTAAATATGCCTCTGCCATCTGAATTGCAGCAGATGCGGGAGCATAATATGCTGAACCAGTTTTAAGTAATCCAACAATTTCTCCCCCACCTTTTCTGGTTCTCTCAACTATAGCATCAATTTTTTCCTGAGATAGAAATTTTGTAAGGGGCATTCCAGCAATATTTGAATGTCTTGGAAGAGGTACCATTGAGTCACCATGTCCACCAAGAACAAAGGCGTGAATATCTTCCACCGAAAAACCAGTTTCCATGGCAATAAAACTTCTAAAGCGGGCAGTATCTAAGATACCTGCCATTCCAACAACTCTGTTTTTTGGAAATCCAGTAATTTTGTAAAGTAAGTGAACCATTATGTCAAGGGGATTTGAAAGAACTATTACAAATGAATCAGGCGCATACTTTTTAATGTTTGGAGCCACACTTTCCATTATTTTTTTATTGACATCAAGCAGATCATCTCTACTCATGCCAGGTTTTCTTGGAACACCAGCAGTGATAATAATTACATCAGAACCTTCAATTTCCTTATAATCAGAAGATCCAACTAATTTTACATCACTGCCATAAATTGGAGTTGATTCATAGATATCAAGGGCCTTACCCTTGGCCATACCTTCAACTATGTCTATTAATACTACATCTCCAAGCTCTTTAAGAGCGCACAAATAAGCCATGGTGCCACCAATATGACCACCACCAATTAGTGCAATTTTTTTGCGTGCCATACTTTCCTCCTTTTACGAAAATTTTTTTAAAAATGATTATACTAAAAAATTTTATATTTTTAAAAAAATATATAAATTTTATACAAAATACTTAAAACGCTTAAATTCTATTTCAATATATTTTTCTATAAAAGGCTTAATAAATGGTACAAAAACTTATAGTGATTTAGAAGCATAAGCAATGAGGGACATTTAAAGACAAATTATCAGAGAGGGGGGAATCTCCCCCTCATTTTACTTAACGGTAATAAATTTTTTAATTCTTTCAAACTTTTTCTCACCAATTCCTCTTATTGCTTTAATTTCATCAATTCTCTTAAATTTTCCATTTTTCTTCCTAAATTCCACAATCCTCTTTGCAATCTTTTCACCTATTCCCTTTAAAGATGTGAGTTCCTTAATAGTTGCAGTGTTGATGTTGATTTTCTTTGTAATTGTTGTGTTTTTCTTCTGGGATAAATTACCCTGACCTTTAGAAAATGTAAAAGTTGAAAGTGAGAAAAAGAGAAAGATAACCATTAAGATTGTTAGAGATTTTTTTAACATTTAACACCTCCTGAAAAATAGTTTTCACTATATAAAACGCAAAAAGGAAAAAATATTTCGCTTTTTTTTGAAATTTTTTTCACTAAATTTCGGAAATGGTTGAAAATGAGGGATTTTAAGTATGAAATTTTTTGCCCGGCACCTTTTTTATCTTTAAAATTTAAAATGTGGAAATTTGAATAAATGGATGAAAAATAATATAATCACATTTTTTAGCAGGATTAACCAATCTCAAAATGAGGTTTAAACATGAACAACAATGAAAATAAGGAACTGGTGAAACTTTCCATTGCGGCATTGGGAATAGTCTTTGGAGACATAGGGACAAGTCCACTCTATGCCATAAAAGAATGTTTCAGCGGCGAGTATGGCCTTGCAGTGAGCAAAGCAAATGTACTTGGAGTATTATCATTAATTTTCTGGACACTTATAATAATTGTCACATTTAAATATCTGACAGTAATATTAAAGGCAGACAACAACGGTGAGGGAGGAGTCATAGCCTTAACAGCACTTTTAAGATCTTTAAAATTAAAAGGGAAAAAGGGGATCTGGCTTGTTTTAATAGGTGTTTTTGCAGCAAGTATGCTCTATGGGGATGGAATGATTACCCCTGCAATTTCTGTCTTAAGTGCCGTTGAAGGAATATCGTCAATTGCCCCAAAATTTAGCAATCTCGTAATACCAATTACAATAATAATCTTAACCATGCTTTTTCTATTTCAGAAAAGGGGAACTGCAAAAGTTGGAGGTTTTTTTGGCCCAATAGTTATGATATGGTTTTCTGTTTTAGGCCTGCTTGGTATTTTCCACATAGTAAAGACCCCTGAAGTATTAATGGCATTTATTCCAACGTATGGGATCAAATTCATTATCACAAATAAAATACATGGATTTATAGTACTTGGAGCAATCTTCTTAGTTACAACTGGAGCAGAGGCTCTATATGCAGATATGGGGCATTTTGGAATTAAACCCATAAAATTGACATGGCTATTTTTCGTTCTCCCAGCACTTGTATTAAACTACTTTGGTCAGGGGGCACTGCTACTTAAGAATCCACACCTTGCTGAAAATGTCTTTTACTCACTTGTTCCCAAGTGGGCACTAATACCAATGGTAATACTTGCCACAATTGCAACAATAATCGCTTCACAGGCAGTTATTACCGGATCCTTTTCACTTACAAAGCAGGCAATTCATCTGGGTTATTTGCCAAAATTTAAGATAAAACATACCTCAGCAAGCAAACAGGGACAGATATATATTCCCTTTGTAAACTATTTTTTGATGATATGTACAATTTTGCTTGTTCTTGAATTCAAAACAGCAAGCCATCTTGCAGCAGCCTACGGTGTTGCAGTCAACTTTACGATGATAGTTACAACTATTTTGTTTTTTGTGGTCGCAAGAAATAAGTTTAAATGGAATATGGCAAAGGCCCTTTCAATAGTGTTATTTTTACTCTTTGTTGAATTTGCATTTTTTGGAGCCAATTTATCCAAGGTATCCCATGGAGCGTGGTTTCCACTTTTGATAGGTGGAATTTTCTTTACCATAATGACAACCTGGCACAGGGGAAGGAAAATTTTAGCAAAGGAACTTCATGATCTTGCCCTCAATTTTGATGAATTTATGGAAATCCTGAAAAAAGAAGAGCCCCAAAGGGTCAATGGAAAAGCAATATATTTATCTGGTAGAGATGACATTGTTCCCCATGCAATGAGGCAAAATTTAAAACACAATAAAATAATCCATTCTGAGGTGGGAATATTAAATATAAAGATAGAAGATATTCCAAGAGTACCAAGTTTTGAAAAGGTGGAAGTAATTAAAATGGACAAGGGACTTTACAAAATAATTGCCCATTTTGGCTACATGGAAGAAATTAAAATGAAAAATATACTTGAACTTGCCTTTGAAAAAAATATAGATTTTAGAGATGAAGATGTAAGTTTTTTCCTGGGAAGGGAAAACCTGAGGCTTGCAGAAAAGCCCGCAATGGGCAAATTTAGATCCAATCTATTCATATTTCTTTCAAAAATATCAATGGACTTTTCAACATTTGCAAATATTCCCGTGGAACAGATAATTGAAATTGGTGTTGGACTTGAAATTTAAAAAATATCAGTAATGTAATAGGCAATGGAAAGAGTACCAGGTCCAACATGGACACCTATAATGGATCCCACTTTAAATTCGTAAAATTTATTTATTTTGAAGTTATTTAAAACAAACTCCTTTAAAGCATCGGCATCTTCAGGGTTATCAACATTTCCAATGGCAACAGTAATAGGTTTATCAGGTGGCAGTTCACTTTGCATCCTCTTTTTCACCCAATTTATTAAATCTTTTCTATGTCCCCTTATTTTATCCACTGGTGCCACAACACCATCTTCAAGGGTTAAAATTGGCTTTATTTTGAAAAAACTACCAATCATAGCCTGAGCCCTACCTATACGACCACCAAGCATTAAAAACTTTAGCGATGGAACGGTAAAATAAAGTTTTAATCTTGATTTTACCTCATCAAGTCTATAGACAATATTTTCAAGATTATATCCAGAATTTATCATTTCAATCGCTTCATAGTCAAGTAAACCAACAGTAAAGGAAGTCTGTAAAGAATCATATACAACTATCTTCCTATCACCAAGTTCACCTTTTTCTTCCATTGTCTTTTTAGCATTTAAGGCACTCTGGTAAGTTTTACTTTGTTTCCTTGACATGGTTATGACAAGTAAATCATATCCTTCTCCAACCCACTTTCTAAATACATCCAAAAAATCTTCTTCAGTGGCTTCGCTGGTATGGGGTAACTTCTTTATTCCCTTCATTCTCCTGTAAAATTCTTCTGGAGAAATTTCATATCTATCCTTTAAAATCTCATCCTCAAAGTGTATGTAAAGGGGAACCACTTCCATACCAAGTCTTTTGGCTTCTTCAAGAGGAATTTCACATGTGGAATCTGTTATTAATTTGATGGGACACATATAAACTCCTTCTAATTTAATACTTTCAAATAAATCCTCTCACAAATCTTATAACATATAACAAAAATACATAATGTGATAAAAATCTCAAACTTTTCAAAAAGCAAAACTGAAACTCATTTTTTACATTATTTATGATACCACCCACTTACTTAATTGTCAAATTTCATCCCCATTCCTAAAACTGTAAAAATCTAAACTTTGTGATATAATATTTTGCTAATGACTTTTGAGAGAAAAACATGGTAGCAAAAAGGGAAGGTGATATCTTTCCATTAATATCAACCATTTTTTTAATCAATCTCTTTTCATGGGCCTTTGCAATTTATCTTCTCCATGGAAATCCATCTCTTTTATGGACAGCACTTGTGGCATATACCTTAGGGCTCAGGCATGCCTTCGATGCTGATCACATTGCGGCAATTGACAATGTAACGAGAAAACTTAGACAGGATGGCAAAGGTTCAAGATCTGTTGGTCTTTTCTTTTCTCTGGGACATTCAACAGTTGTAATACTTTTATCAATAGTTATTATAGCGACATTTAAAAAATACAGTATCCAATTTGAAGGTTTCAAAAATTTCGGCTCTCTTTTTGGAAGTGTAGTATCTGGCACATTCCTATTTCTCATAGGATTAATAAACTTTTTTATACTTTTTAAACTCATAAAAACCTATAAAAAACTAAAAAGTTCCAATAGTATAGATGAAAAGGAGGTAAGTACACCCACCTTTTTAAATGGTTTTTTCAACAGGGTGTATAAATTCATTGGCAGTTCAAAAAAAATGTATTTTATAGGCTTTCTCTTTGGACTTGGCTTTGATACCGCAACAGAAATAGGAGTATTAGGAATATCAGCATTAATGGCCAAAACATCTGCAATTCCTTACTATGCAATTCTATCCTTTCCGCTTTTGTTTACCTCAGGTATGACACTACTTGATACACTGGATGGAATCTTGATGTTTAAAATTTACGACTGGGCAATAAATGATGCAAAGAGAAAAATCACTTTTAACATAATAATAACAGGAACAACAATATTTACTGCTATTTTAGTGGGCTCAATGGAATGGCTGGAAGTAATACTTTCCAAAGTAAATGAAAATCTATACATCTACAAATTACTGGAAAAAATCAATTTTGAAATGGCAGGCATTTTTATAATCACAATAATGTTATTTACATCCTTAGTGGCTTTTTTACATTACAAAAAAGCATTTTCCAGGACTCAAAATGAAAAGTAAAAATGGGAAAACTGGTTTTAAAATTGTCCTAATCGCTTTTTTTGCCAACCTTTCAGTTGCCATCTTTAAATTCATAGTGGCATTTATCACCGGTTCTTCATCTCTATTTTCAGAGGCAATTCACTCTGTTGCAGATACATCCAATCAGGTTTTTTTATTTCTTGGAATGAAAAGCAGAAAAAAGAAAGAGGATTTAAAGCATCCCTTTGGATATGGACAAGAGGAATTTTTCTGGGCATTTATGGCGGCAATACAAATTTTTCTATTAGGTGGGATTTTTTCCATATATAGATCCTATGAAAAATTGAAAAATCCAGAAAAGATGGAGATGGTCTATCTGGCTTTTATAATAATAATATTCTCCATAGTTGCTGAATCCATCTCCCTTGCAAAAACCTTTAAAGAAATAAAAAAAATAACGGGTAGTGGAAATATTAGGAGCATTTCAAAATTTTTGAAGGATAGTTGGCATGTGGAATTAATAGTTGTATTCTTAGAAGACATCTCTGCAATATCTGGCCTGATTGTTGCTTTTATTTCAATAGGTTTGAGTTATCTCCTTGAAAATCCCATATTTGATATACTTGGATCTTTTATAATAGGAGCAATTCTAATTACCACTTCATTTATACTGGGAAAAGAAATGAAATCGCTAATAATAGATGAATCAGCTCCACCTGAAATTGTTGAAGAAATTGAAAAAATTCTATTGGAATCGGAGGATGTAAAAAAAATTATTTCAATAAAATCTATCATACTGGGTGTAAACCAAATCTTTGTGGCAATAAAATTACATCTGGATGAGAAAATCCCCACAAAGGAGATACCTAAAAAGATAAAAAGTTTAGAGGATAAAATAAAAAATAGGTGTGAGGAAATTAAATCAATTTTTATTGAACCAAACTAAAATTTAAGGAGGAAGGATATGAGCATACCTTTTGATGATAAATTAATCTCCGAGGCAAAAAAATCTGCTGCAATAAAAAACCTGGAGACTGCATCCATAAGACAAATAAAAAAATTGGGAGATTTCATCGAAGAAAAGACCAATGAAAAAATTTTAAGAATGGAAATGGGTATTCCGGGATTACCTCCAGTGAAAGAGGGAATAATTGGACAGGTAAAATCCTTAACAGGTTACCAAGGAGATGATATTGAAGAAAAAAAATTGGGAGAAATCTTAAATCCCAGGGAAAGTGTTGCAAAGACATATCCGGATATTTATGGAATAGAACCTCTAAAGAAAGAAATGAGTAGATTTATAAAAAATTTTTTAAACCTAAAAATTGAACCCGATTACTGTATCCCGACAGTGGGCTCCATGATGGGGGCATTTGTGGTATTTCTGACAATGAGCAAACTGTATGAAAAGAAAAATAAAATTCTATTCATAGATCCCGGATTTCCAGTACAAAAACAACAGTGTGAAATTTTAGGTATCCCATATGAAACATTTGATGTATATGAGTTTAGGGGAGAGAAACTGAAGAAAAAGTTGGATTCCATTTTAAAAAATGGAAATTTTGTGGGAATAATTTATTCAAGCCCAAATAATCCCACATGGATAACATTCACAGAAGAAGAACTAAAAATAATAGGAGAAATGGCAAACCAATACAATGTTATTGTTATAGAAGATCTTGCATATTTTGGAATGGATTTCAGGAAAGATTATTCAAAACCAGGAGAGGAACCATATCAGCCAACAGTCGCAAATTATACGGAAAATTTTATACTCCTAATCTCAAGTTCAAAGGTTTTCTCATATGCCGGTGAACGGGTTGCAATGCTTACAATTTCTGAAAAGGTGTGGAATACAGAATCAGATGACCTTAAAAGGTATTACAGGAATTTCGATAAATTTGGAAACGCTCTTGTCTATGGAACTCTTTATGCGGTTAGTTCCGGGGTATCCCACTCCACACAATATGCCCTATATTACCTATTAAAATCGGTAAATGAAGGAAAGCACAACTTTGTTGAAGGTGTGAGGGAATATGGGAAAAGGGCAAAGAAAATGAAGGAACTCTTTACAAAATATGGTTTTCAAATTGTGTATGATAAAGATGGAGATGAACCCATTGCTGATGGATTTTATTTTACATTAACCTACCCCGGTATGAACACGGGAAAATTACTTGAAGAGTTAATAAGATATGGTATTACGGCGATTTCCTTAAAAATAACCGGCAGTGAAAGAGAGGGAATAAGGGCATGCACATCCTTAATAGGACTTGACAAGATGGAGACATTGGAAGAAAGATTAAAACTATTTAGTGAAAATAACCCTATTGTATAGTAAGGGGATTTTTATTTCCCCTGTTGAAAATATTTATTTTAAAGGAAACTGCGAATACATTTTTTGTAAAGGGAAAGTATTCATTATTTGAGTCCCTTTTAAATCTGTTATATCTAAATTCAATGGCATATTTGTTACTTAAATTTCTAAGATAGGAAATATTGAAATTATAATATTTGTCAACCCTCAACCCCTTTTCTGGATTTTCAAAATCTGCAGGATAAAGTTCAAAGTTATCCCTTCTAAATCCCACATTTAGAAAAAGGATATTTCTTCTGTCTAAATTATACTTAAATTTCACATCAAAAAGATTCATCATATAAAAATCTTCACTGTAGTTGGCGGCAAGACTTCTTGTTCGAGTGTAATTAAGTGAAATAATAGACCTTTCTCTCTTTATTGAAAAATTTAATTTGGAAAAAACATTTTTCCCACTATCCCACAAAAAAGTGTCATAAGATCTATCTTGAACCCCAAAATCAGCATCAAAAGCCATGTAGGTATCTAAAATTTTATGAAGGTGTATAAAATAAAGTTCATCAGTATAATCCAAATAATTGACATCAAAATCCCTATTGTCCTTTGAATAATCAAGGTCCACATAAAAAGTTCCAGAAAAATGGTACCTCACTCCAAAATTGAGAAGTTTTCCTGTTGAATTTATAAAGGAAAATTCCTGGGGGTCAGTATTGTTATCATAATCCAATTTTTCAATCCCCACCTCTCCCTTTAACTCAGTCCTTGTAAAGATCCTGTAATAGACACCAAAAATGGTTTTATTGTCATTAAACTTTCCATATACCACTTCCATGGGATTTAAAAAATCAGGTCTATATTTCCTCTCAAAATCATCTTTTAACTTGACCATCACCCTATCTGTAAATTTATATCCCACCTCCAGATTGGCAGATAGGTTAACCTTATTCTTTTCATACTCAGGAATTTCTGATAAACCATCGGAAGAAAAATCCTCATATCTATCAAGATCACACTTTAAACCAAATCTGTAAAAGAGATTACTCTTAGTTCGTGAACACTCCATTTCAAGTATAAATGAGGAAATTTTAGAGGAAACTTTGTTTTCATCCAGTGTGTAAAATACATTGTCATCATAAAAGAACTTATACTGGAAATTGATATAAATATCATTTGAAAAATCTGAATCGGCAAGTAAAAAACCACTGAAAAAAAAAAATGGTGAAAAAGAAGAGTACAAAAAACTTTATTATGTAATCCTTATAATCCATAAGACTATTCGGGGATAACTTTACTTACCTCCTTTTCTGGATAGTGAATAACTCTATAAAACACATATGGATCATATACGGGACTTTTAGGAGAAGAACTCAGGTATGGAGGAAAAGAATAAAAATACTTCACTCCTTTAAGAAAGATAGGCAAATTTAATACCCGTATCAACTCCCTCAAGGTAATAAAATCCGAAACATCTCCATACTTCATGATATTGACTTCCGACAAAGCCTTTATCATCTCCCTTTGATCTGTGGCAGGTTTTAAATTAATCTCCTTGTAGTTTTTTAAAATTTCATAAACCACTTCCGCAAGAAATCCCCTTGTTAAATAATTTTCAGAAGATACAGTGGAAAACATTCTAAGGCCATTGTTTATCAAAACTGAGACTTCAGCCTTAAAAATTTTATCCTCTGGCAAAGTGGAGATATTTGCAGGTAAATTCCCCTCAAGTCCCAAAAATGGAATTAAAATTCTTGTGAAATCTTTCATCTTTACATAACTATCCAAATTCCCCTGAGAAAAGAGAAAAGTAAATGTAAAAAATATCAAAAAAAGAATAACAATTTTTCTCATTTAATAAACCTCCAGAAGACACCTCCATAATAATTATATCACCAATACTTTTTTAAGGAAACTATATTTTTTTTATATTTTCGCTTTAACCTGAAATTATCTCAAGAAATTTTTTAAAACTACTTTCCAACTTTTCAGGTAATTTACCTCCCGCTTCAGCCATATCTGGTCTTCCACCGCCGCCTCCCCCTATTTCACGAGATATTTCCCTTATTATTTTTCCCGCATGAAATTTACCTGTCAAATCCTTTGAGATGTTTAAAATCAAAATCGCCTTTCCATCAACTTCTCCACCTATTAGAACTATTCCTCCCCCAATTTTATTTTTTATATTTTCAGAAATTGTTTTCAAAATATTTTTATCCATACCATCCAATCTGCCAAAAGCCACCCTAACCCCATTTATAATCTTCACATTATTTTCAATCTCCCTTTGATAAAAAGATGCCTGTTTTAAAAGGAGATCCTTAACCTTTTTTTCAAGGCTTTTGATTGATTCCATCTGAGATGATACATAATCCAGCAGATTTTCCCTTTTAACCTTGTATTCACTTTCAAATTTACCCAAAATCAATTCATCAAGCCTAAATCTTTTATAAGCCTCAGGTCCTGTAATAGCTTCAATCCTCCTTATTCCAGAAGCCACAGATCCCTCTGAAATAATTTTGAATACTCCCATCTCACCGGTACTCTTTAGATGTGTACCACCACAAAGTTCTCTGCTAAAGTCTCCAATTGAAACGACCCTAACCTTTTTCTGATATTTTTCTCCAAATAGTGCCATAGCACCTGATTCTATAGCCTCATCAATATCCATAATCTGGACATTTACCTTCAAATTTTCAAGTATTTTTTTGTTTACAATTTCCTCTATAATTTCAATTTCCCTCTCACTCACTCTGGTAAAATGGGAAAAATCAAACCTCAATCTATCAGGTGCAACTAAGGATCCAGCCTGTTTTACATGATTTCCAAGAACTTCCCTTAAGGCAGCATGCAGTAAATGTGTTGCTGTGTGATTTCTCATGGTTGAAAGTCTTCTTTCCCTGTCCACAACAGCCCTTACAACCATTCCAGAAAATACTTCCCCTTCTTCTACAATCACTTCATGTACATTTACTCCAGAAACAGGAATGTGGGTACCTAAAACCTTCAGAACAACTCCATCTCCCGTGATAAATCCAGTATCCCCCACCTGTCCTCCTGATTCCCCATAAAATGGAGTTCTATCCAGAACAATTTCACCTTTTTCACCTTTTCTAAGAGATTTAACCATCTCTTTATTCTTTATCAGATAAAGGACCCTTGCATCCTCAACATCCATGGTCTCATATCCCACGAAATGAGTTTCTCCTCTTTCAGAAATCTCAAGATAAACTCTGTCAACAGTTTCCTGTTTTTCTCCCTTCCAACTGCTTCTTGCCCTTTGTCTCTGTCTTTCAAGTTCCCTTTCAAACCCTTCACGGTCAAGTTTAATCCCCTTTTCCTCCAGTATATCTTCAAGAATATCAATAGGAAAACCGTAGGTATCGTATAACTTAAAAATTTTTTCTCCATCAAGGGTATTACCCTTTATATCCTTTAAAAATTCATTTACCTTCTTCAATCCAAAATTTAAAGTTGCAGAAAATTTTACCTCCTCACTTTTAATAACTCCAGAAAGATATTCCATTGCTGGTATTAATTCAGGGTATACATCTCCCATCATATCTGCCACAAAGGAACTAATTTTATACAAAAAGGGTTCTTCTATTCCAAGCAACTTACCATGCCTTATTGCTCTTCTTAAAATTTTTCTTAAAACATATCCCCTCCCTTCATTTGAAGGAACTACGCCATCAGTTATCAAAAAGGCACCTGCCCTTGAATGATCCGCTATTATACGAAGAGAAACATCTATTTTTTCCTCAGCCCCATATTCAACATTTGCAATTTTCTCTATTTCTTCAATTATGGGCAAAAATAAATCAGTATCATAATTGGAAAACTTCCCCTGTAAAACTGAGGTTATTCTTTCAAGCCCCATCCCGGTATCAATTGAAGGAGAAGGTAGAGGTATCATCTCCCCACTTTCCTTCCTTTCATATTGCATAAAGACAAGATTCCATATTTCAAGATATCTTCCACATTCACAATCAGGGGAACAGTTTTCATGTCCCAGAGGGCTAACACCTAAATCATATAGTATTTCTGAACAGGGGCCACAGGGACCTGTATCACCCATAGCCCAAAAATTATCTTTCTCTCCAAATCTTAGGATCCTATCCTCAGGTAAACCTGAAATCTTTTTCCAGAGTGAAAATGCCTCATCGTCATCCTTATAAATTGTGGCATAGATGCGAGATTTATCGAGACCATAGATATCTGTAATCAATTCCCATGCAAAATGTATTGCCTCTTCTTTAAAATAATCTCCAAAGGAAAAATTCCCTAACATTTCAAAAAAAGTGTGATGTCTTGGGGTCCGTCCAACATTTTCAAGATCATTGTGCTTTCCTCCTGCCCTGACACATTTCTGAACAGTTGTTGCCCTTTTATAATCCCTTTTTTCTTTGCCAAGAAAAATATTCTTAAATTGGTTCATTCCGGCATTGGTAAATAAAAGAGTGGGATCATTTTCAGGAACAAGGGAAGAACTTTTGACCCTCTTATGTCCATTTCTCTCAAAATAGGAAAGAAAACTTTCTCTTACTTCTTTACCCTTCATTTAAACTACTCCAGATTGATATTTTCGTAATTTTTGAGTATATCAAGAATATTCTCCCTGTCAAATCCCAATCTCAATAAATGATCAAACAACCTTTTGGAATCTTTAAAATTGGTTATTTCTCCCTTAGTCCTTAACCATTTTTTAATATTCTTAAGGATATTTTCTCTAATCCTTTTATCACTATACTTTTTCTCTATCACAGGAGAATAGAGGGCTTCATCTATACCCCTTTTTTTTAATTCATACCCTATCCTAACGGGGCCCCAGCCCCTATTTATCTTCACATCCACAAAGTTCTCTACAAACCTTTCATCGTCAAGAGCTTTAATAGAAAGCAGTTTGCTTATGACGCTTTCAACAATACGACTATCCTCACATCTTTTAAACAATCTCTCCTTAATTTCAAAAACTGAATAATCTTTTCTACTCAGGATTTTAAGAGAATATGAAAGAAGTTTATTAAAATCACAAACCATTATTTATTGTTGAATCTCTCTATCTGACCACCAAAACTATCTTCCATCTTTTCCATTTCCTTTTCCATCTCTTCAATGGCAACATCAGAAGCGGAGTATATACCTTGAACCCTGAGTTTAAACTCGTCAGGATTACTTGCATAGGTAAGGGCATCTTCATAGGAAATAAAGCCCTTCTTGTAAAACTGGTAAATCGACTGGTCAAAGGTCTGCATTCCATATTGAGATGTTCCAGCTGCAATTGCAGATTTGATATATTTGGTCTTTGTAGGATCTATAATACAATTTCTTACAAACTCAGTTACAATTAAAACCTCAACGGCAGGAACCCTGCCTTTACCGTCAGATCTTTTTACAAGTCTCATTGAAATTACCGCCTTCAAAAGTGTGGCAAGTTGAAGCCTTATATTGTTCTGATGATGGGGTGGAAATACTGCAATGATTCTGTTAATGGTTTCAGTGGCATCCAAGGTATGCAATGTACTAAAAACCACATGCCCTGTTTCAGCAGCATGGAGGGCTGTTTCAATGGTTTCAGCATCACGCATCTCACCAACTAATATGACATCCGGGTCTTCACGAAGGGCACTTCTTAAAGCATAGGCAAAACTCTTGGTATCCACATTTACTTCTCTCTGGGAAATGATACTCCTTTTATCTCTGTGCAAAAACTCAATAGGATCCTCAATGGTTATAATATTAACCGTTTTATTCTCATTGATATAGTCTATCATTGTGGCAAGTGTGGTAGATTTACCACTACCTGTGGTACCGGTAACAAGTATAAGCCCCCTGGGTATCATAGATATTCTCTTTAACACTTCAGGCAAATGCAATTCTTCAAAAGTTCTAATAACGGCTGGAATAACACGAAATACTATGGCAACTGTACCCCTTTGCTGAAAAACATTTACACGAAAACGTCCCAGCCCCTTAACACCATAGGCAAGGTCAAGTTCAAAATTCTCCTTAAAAGCCATCTTCTGTCTGTTATTCATTATACTAAAAGCCATTAAAAGAGTATCTTCTTTGGTCAATTTTCCAAATTCTGTTAAAGAAACAAGTTCTCCATTTACCCTGATATGCGGAAAGGATCCAGCTTTTAAATGAAGGTCCGATGCACCCTTTTTTACGGCTACCCTCAATAAATCCTCAACTTTCATTTCAAACTCCTAAATTTTTACTACACATTTATAATAAAAGATTAGAGCAAGTATGTCAATAACGATACCTCATATACGTGATTGTCCTATAAAAAACCCTGTAGGTGTGTTAAAACATTGCGTTTAAAAAAAATTACCCTTCACCTAAAAGGTGGAAATAAAGAAATTTAGTGTCAGGCACTATTTGTTTTTGGATAAAATGAATAAAAGGAAAATGAATAAAAGGTGTCAGGCTGAAATTACTGGCTGAAATTACTGAAAGTACATCCACATAATCCCACCATGGGTTTATAGAGAAGAAAGAAAAAAACTTTTTTGTCTGGCACTAATTTATTTTCCCCCAATTTACTTGTTTGTTAAACACCATAAAAAAATTTCTTATAACCCTAAAATTTCTGTTATAATTTAAAATATGAAAAAGATACCCTATGGAATTGGAAATTTTAAGAAATTAAAAATTCAAAATTACTACTTCATTGATAAGACGAAATTCATAGAAAAAATAGAGGAACTCGGTAGTCAATATCTATTTTTTTTAAGACCCAGAAAGTTTGGCAAATCCCTATTTCTTTCAATGCTTGAATATTACTATGACATCCTTGCAAAGGATGAGTTTGAAAAACTCTTTTCAGATACCTACATAGGCAAAAATCCAACACCGCTTAGAAATTCCTTTGCTGTATTAAAACTTGACTTTTCAGGAATCCCCACAAAGGGCGAAATGGAGACCATAGAAGA
>JAMOQF010000070.1 GCA_027064125.1 Acidobacteriota bacterium | reverse complement strand
CAAAAAATATAAGGATAAAAATAAGATTGTATAGATAAAAAATCCAATTTTTTTCTTTAAAAGAGAGTAAATCAGCATAAAAAACGCAACAAGTAAAATCTCTGGACGAAATAGATAAGATAAGGTCAAAAAAAATGCTGTAAAAAATTGATTTTTATCGGTTTTAATAAAAAATATGGAAAGCATAAGGAGAAAAAGTGAAAGGGTATGCTCCCAATAGGTAAAGCCATAAAAAGTTATGGGTGTTGAAAATATAAAAAGAAATAGAAAAAGGGAAATTTCAAAAGGAGAAAATTTCTCTTTTTTCAAAAGAAAAATGAAAAAGATCCACAATCCCAGAAGAGAAATTGCAGGAATGAAGTATATACCGTAAAAACCAAATATTAAGACAAAGGGAGCACTTAAAAGTGAAAATAACCATGGGAAAACAGAGTAATATTTTCCCTTTATTTTATAAACAAACGGACGAGAAAAAGGGAAAAAACCTTCCTGCCATATACTTTTTTCCACTCTGTTTGAAGGTGGAATAATTTCCAGATTGAAATTCCCCCTGCAAATCTGGATTGTCTGAAGGTATTTTAGTCCAGCATCTGGTGTAAAAAAAGTTCCTTTTTTAATGCAAGAAATATAGAAATATGAATATAAGATAGCAAAAATTAAAATTATCCAGAAAAATTTTTCCCTAAAAAAGTTAATCATATCTCAACTATTATAACTCAGTTTGAAAAAAATTTTTATCAATTCTAAAATCAGATAAAAAAATTTCCCGTCAATAACTGCAGAGATTTACAAGATTTACAAAATATCTGCCCCCAAA
Source organism: Acidobacteriota bacterium (assembly GCA_027064125.1). Classification (GTDB taxonomy): domain Bacteria; phylum Acidobacteriota; class JAAYUB01; order JAAYUB01; family JAMOQF01; genus JAMOQF01. The sequence continues at coordinate 14,732 of JAMOQF010000070.1, read as the reverse complement.
TATTTTACGAAAATATGATTAAGTAATCAGGTATGTCACTTTATTTTTTAGAGAAAAGGGGAAGAAGAAAAGAAAACTTCTCCCCGGAATAATGAATCTAAAATGGAACCTTCACATTGTAAAGTGTTCCATCCACAGCGCCAACATATATAACCTGATTAAAATAGTCAAATGCAGGACTTCCAATAGTGGTGGAAGACCCTCCCAATGCAATACTTGAATCAGAAGAGCCATCAAGGCTTATCTGATGAACTGTCCCATCACCACATCCAACATATAAATATCCAAGTGATGGAATGACCACAGGTGTGGAAGGAGAATTGAGAGATTTACTCCACAAAATTGTTGCCGAAGTTCCATTGTCCTTTAAGCACCATAAGTGTCCTGAAGTTGTTAAATAAAGATTTCCAGTTGTCCAATCAACAGATATGTATGAATTTACAGAACCATCATCCAGATTTCTCGACCAATTAATGGAACCACTTGAGGCACTTACTGAATAGACACTTCCACCATTTGTTCCCATATAAACTGATCCAGAAAAATATGTAGGACTTCCATCAGAATCTCCAATGTCCACAGACCACACCTTATTGCCACTACTATCTATACACCAAAGGGTATCTGAAGAACCTCCAGACCTTTTACGTGTGGCAAATATTATGTACTCTGGACTATCCAACACACATGGAGCACCATTTATAGGACCAAAGGCATTTGAGGAATTGGTTGAACCACCGTTGTCAAAACTCCAGGCAACACTTCCATCTGAAGCATTTAAAGCCACAAGTTTGTTTGGCGAACTTGTATCATCATTTCTCGTCCCCACAAAGATATAGTCGTGTGAGGCTCCAAACTGTGTAAAACATCCAGCAGGGGCACCCTGAAGCATATCACCAAGAACAGAAGAACTCCAGAGAGACTGGGAATTATCGGCATTAACAGCATAGACTCTCCCATCCTGAGAGGAAAGAAATATTACCCTTGATGCACTTCCAATTGTATAATCAACAATTGGAGTCCTATCCTGAATTGCTCCATTTGTTAAAAATGGAATCCAGGAAGATCCATGCCACAGTCCATTTGTATAGTCAAGACCGTGTAATTCCCTCGTATTATTTGCAAAAAATACAACTCCATTTAACACACTTGGGGGCATTAAAGTCGTGGAATTTGTGGCGTAGTTCCAGGGTTTAGTTGTTGAAGAGATGGGAGTTGCTGAAATTTGTTTCCCACCAGATGCATTACTACCTGAAACCACATAACACTTAAAGTAATATTTTGTTCCATTTGTAAGTCCAGTTAAAGTATATGAATCCTTACCTCCTGCAGTCCCAGTTTTATCACATGCAAGGGTTCCATCCCCTTCACTTTGAGGAAAACCATTTGTACTATAGTAAATTTTTGTTGTACATCCAGAATAATTTGAAGGATTTACCCACTCAAGGGTAATCTGAGAATCTGAGGCAGTTGCATTGAAAAATTTAACATCATCTGGCAATTGGTTACATGTAGGGGTTTCACACTCAACATGGACATCATCTACATAAAAGCCATCATAATTATGTACACTTTCATCTGAATCAAATCTCCACTGGATATAAATTGTCTGACCTATATAGGAAGAAAGATCCACTCTCACCTGACGCCATGTCCTATGATCCCCTGTCCACGCCTTTTGTCCACCAATCTGGCTACCCCATGAACTATTAATTGTAGCATCATATGCAGGATCTGGATCTGTAATAAGAGTTCCCACACTATTTTGAGTATCACTCACATAAACCTGTGCCCCATCATATGTATTTTCCATATAGTAATACATGTAAAAGGTAAGCGTTGCACTTGTGGCATTTGAGGGTATTGTAATTGCAGGAGTTACAAGCACCTGATCTGTATTATTTGCATAGGAAGAGCCGCTACTATCACCACAGTGAACTGAATGGGAAGAACTGTGAGATTGAGCAGTTGTGGTATGCCAGGTGCTATTTCCATTTCCATCATATCCACTTGTTGCAGTAAAATATACCCAGCCATCAAGTGAGCCTTCAAAATCCTGATCCAAAAGTACAACACTTCCACCCAGGACACCAGATTTTTGGACACTATTTGAATCTGTATTTCCATGATGACATGGTCCATTTCCATTTGATGTGGAATCCTCTGCCCTTACAACATAGTAATATGTGGTCCCTGCAGAGACATTTGTATCATTATAGTATGTATTTGGAACACATGAGGCAATTAAGTTGGAATCTGATGGGGTAAAGCCTGATGTGGTACTTCTATAGACATTATAAACAATTCCCGTTGAATCCCCTGTACAGTTGTTTGTCGCAGCACTCCATGAAAGATGAAATCCACAACCATTTGAGGTTATACTTCCAATACTTTCAAGGCCATTAAATGTTGGAGCAGATGTACAGTCCCCATAGGGGGTTGCATCGGCACAATTACTGTAATCCGTTGATTCACACCCATTTGAGTCAACAGAAGTAACCTTATAGGAATAGGTAACACCAGGACTTACAGAATTGTCCACATAGGAATTTGTGGTTGAAGTGGCAAGATAGGAAAAGGTCCCACCGGGACATGCTCCATTTGACCTATAAATTTTATAGTGATCTGCAGTTGACACAGAATCCCATGAAAGGGATACACTATTTTGAGATGGTAAAGAAGTGGTTAAATTAGTGGGAGCAGGCGGATAGGAGGTACAACACTCTCCAAAATTTATCCCCCCTCCACTTACCACAAGGGCAAAGGGCTGATGATCTGTATTTGTTCCCCCATTCCCGGGAACATTTGTTCCCTTTACCTCAACTGTATATTCACCTGTCTGAAGTTCAGATACAGGAATATCTATACCCTCAACATTGTTGGTGTCATCCGGGGATGAACCTCCATTGGGATAGTATACTGTACTACCGTCAGGAGCCGTTACCTTTAAATCCAGATTATTCACAAGTTGTTTTGAAGAACTTGTGGATGCGGCAGGATCTGTCCACACAAGGGTAAATTTAAGGGGCTCCGTGTTAGATTGATTACAAACTGTATAAGTTACAGTCTGTCCCGTTGTTATTCCCGTTGTGTGATCGTCAAAAATTAAATTTCTACTATCTCCTGCAAAATAGAGGGTATTATATAAATCCACCCTACCCCAGCCTTCCACATTGTTGGGTCTGTGAGGAATTTCAAGATAACTTCCAGTCCCATATTGCCCCGGATACATATCCCAGGCACCATTTAAGAGGGTTGCCTTAACAAGGGCTGCAGAAGGCGTTATACCCTGTGAGGTATCCTTTGTACCATTTACAAACCACCCCTCTTTATAATACTGCTCAATAAGTGCACATGTTCCAGCAGTGAGGGGATTTGCCATACTGGTACCACCTTCATAAAGGTACCAATTTTTCTCATCACTGGTAAGGCCACACTGTCCCCACTGCTCCCAGTCAACCTTCTGGCTCTTTGTGGAGAGGATAAATGTCCCCGGGGCAACAATGTCAGGTTTTATCCTTCCATCATCGCAAGGACCTCTACTTGAAAAGGCAGCCATACCAGTTGCATTATTTGCCATGTGATCAGACTTTATGGGATCTACAGAATAACGGCAACTATTAAACCATCCCCATGTGGTTTCGTTATTACAGGTACCCTGGGGATATTCATAACTGACATCTGGTCTATAATTTTCTGCTGCTCCAACAGTTATTACATTTTTAGCAGTTGCAGGAGCCCCCATGGAATCAAGATCAATTACACCATCGATAGTACCTCCTGTGGAAACACAGGAATAACCACTAGTATCCTGACCATCAACCCCAGAATTTCCTGCAGAAAAAGTTATCACCATATCTGGATGGTTCCAGATAAAATCATCGGTATTCATGGAGTCGTCATTATACTCCCCGGCAAGCGAAGCTCCCCATGAATTTGAGTGAACCCTTGCCCCATCGTCATAGGGCGGCTGAAAGAGATCGTGTAAATCTGAAGGTATTCCACCAAGATTTCCATTTGAATCAAGAAGTGACTGAAAAACAAGTTGTGCCTTTGGGGCAGTACCTGCATAGCAGGTTGATGGAAAGTAATTATTACCGGGATTACTCCCAGAATGGTATCCATTTCCACAAAGGGATCCAGCGGTATGGGTACCGTGGCCATCTGGATCATCCCAGGTACTTCTTCCAAGGGCATAAGTTTTTATGACCCTCATGGGATTACTTGAATCTCCCTGTTTTCCAAAATCTTCATGTAAAGTTGATAAATCTCCAGTATCAAGTCCAGTATCTGCCTCAGCGACAATCTGACCCTCTCCCCTTATTCCTTTATCCCATACGGCATCTACATTCATTAGAGGTCCATTGTCATTGCTATCATTGGGATCAGGTCCCCTGCCTGTGGGAATATCTCCACTTGAACGGGCTATATTGTTATAGAGTTCATAGGGTAATCTTATCTCTATCCACTTTACATCGTCAATAAGGGAAAGAGCGGAAACATTTTTAGATGGAATGGTTATTCTGAAAACACTTTTTGAACTTTTAATGCTTTTGTCTATAATTTTTCCCCCCAACTTCAATATTTCACTTTCAACAGTTTCCACATCTGCATCTGGAAAGGTTATAACCTTTATTGGTAAATCTTTAATATCCTCTTCCCTTTCAAATAAAAACAGTTCTGGTTGAACTTTATATGGAGCCTTCCAGCGGCCAAACCACTTTATCAATCTCATCTTTAAAAGTTTCTGCAACTTATTGGAACTTCCCCTGACAAGATATGAATTGTTGGGAATATAATCAATAATCTCTAAACCCTCCCTAAGAAGGGCCCTCCTCCAGCCCGGCAATATGGCACCGCGAAACTGCACAATCCAATATTTATCAGATTCATACTTTCCCCTACCAGAACTATACCAATCTGACAGATATTTTAAGTCAGGCTCCCCATCATCAGTTAGAAAAGAACAGATCCTCAAATTGATTGCATTGGGCATCTTAAAACTTCTGGTTTTAGGTAAATTTAAACTGTTTAATTTTGCATGCTTTTCAAAAAACTTTATCTTCAAATAATCCCCATCCAGGGAACTATTGGAAAAAATTACCCCCATACCAAATGAGAAAAGAAACATTAAAAGAGATAGTTTTAAAAAAACCTTTTTACTCATTTCTTCTACCTCTTACCCTTTTTACTCACTTATATTAAAATATATCTCTCCACAGGGGGTTTTATTTCCATCAATAAAAATCTCAAGTTTCCATCTTCCAAATAATTTATTTTTGCCTATATATGTTCCCCCCACTGGAAATACAAATGGAGTAATCAATGTCCCGTCAATTGAGAATTCCTGAAGGACAACACCTTTCCCCCTTCTGACCTTCAAAGGAAATCTATAACCGGGGATTTCCATTTTATCTGGAGAATTCACCTTTATGGCAACTGGAAACTTCTCTTTAAGATATAAAAAGCCCCCTGGAGTATAAAATTTAAGTAAAACAACATGTTTTTGAGGCTCTGACGCATTCCAATAAAAATTTACATAGATATTTAAAGTATCCCTTGCCGAAAAGGATTCTTTAATCCGGGGAAGCTTACTTATCTTCATCACCCTTGGAGATGTAATATCCATATTTGAAAGTCTTACAGTCATTAATCCATGACAATTTACTTCACCTATCCCCCCTACCTGCGAAAAAATAAATGTCAGAGAAAAAATTCCCATTAAAATAATAAACAAAAATTTTTTTCCCGACCCATTTCCATTCTTCATTTTTATTTCCTCCTAAAACCTTTCAAAGTAAAAAACCAAAATATGTAAACTCATTTTCAATTCTACAAATTTCAATTATACCGTTTATCATTTTACTGTATATAAGTGTTAAAAGGTAACCTTATGAACCAAAGAAAAGTATCTGATTTTACATTAATTGTGAACTATATCACAAAATTTCTTTATAAATTTCCACACTCCCCTCCCCAATCCCTCATATCCACTCCTTACCAGAAAAGATAAAAACGAGGTTTGTCTCCACCCCTCCACACATACATAAACAATCAAGGTATAACCCCATTAAAGATGTGAGGTATGTTCCCTTTTTTTTCTCCCATTTTTAATATATAATTGATGGCTAAAAAAGTTTTTCAGGAGAATTCATGATAGTTGTCTTAGATTTTGGCTCACAATACACCCAACTAATTGCAAGGAAAATAAGGGAACTGGGAGTATATTGCGAAATCCATCCATACAACATTTCAGTTAAAAAAATAGAGGAAAAAAATCCTTGCGGAATAATTTTGTCCGGTGGACCTCAATCTGTGCTTTCTGAAGGAAGTCCAATCTGTGACAAATCTATTTTTGAGATGGGTCTTCCAATACTTGGAATATGTTATGGCATGCAACTTATTACAAAAATATTTGGGGGAGTATTAAAAAGCAAAGAACAGAGGGAATATGGTCTAAAATTCATAAAGGTGGAAAGAAATAGTGATTTTTTAAGTGGAATCCCTGAGATAAACAAAGTTTGGATGAGTCATGGTGATCATATTGAAAAGCCACCTGAAGGATTTGAAATAACAGCCACATCAGGGGAAATTGTGGCAGTAATGGAGAATTCATCCAAAAATATCTTTGCCACCCAATTTCATCCCGAGGTGCATCACACTGAAAATGGAATTGAGATATTAAAAAACTTCCTCTTTAAAATTGCAAAATGTAAAAAAGATTGGGACTATACATCTTTTTTAAAGAAAAAAATTGAGGACATATCAAATAAAATAAAAAATGAAAAGGCAATATGTGCCTTAAGTGGAGGAGTGGATTCAACCGTAGCAGCAGTCATTGTCCACAGGGCAATAGGAGAAAATTTAAAATGCATATTTGTAAACAATGGACTTTTAAGAAAAAAGGAATTTGAAAAGGTACTTGAAAGGTTAAAATCCCTGAAGTTAAATGTAAAGGGAATAGATGCTTCTGAAAAATTCTTAAAGGATCTAAAGGGAATAACCGATCCCGAAGAAAAGAGAAAAATTATAGGAAGAGATTTCATAGAAGTATTTGAAAGGGAAGCCGGAAAAATGGAGGGGGTAAAATTCTTAGTGCAGGGGACACTATATCCCGATGTAATTGAATCAGTATCCGTTGTGGGACCTTCTGTTACCATAAAAAGCCACCACAATGTGGGTGGACTTCCAGAAAAAATGAATTTAAAATTAATAGAACCCTTAAGGGATCTCTTTAAAGATGAGGTGAGGAAAATTGGAAAGGAACTTGGCATACCAGATTCTTTTTTAAATAGACAACCCTTCCCCGGACCAGGACTTGGAATAAGAATTATTGGGGAAATTACAGAGGAAAGACTTGAAATACTTAGAAAGGCAGATGACATCTTAATTGATGAGGTCAAAAAAGCAGGACTCTATGAAAAAATATGGCAGAGTTTTGCAATACTTCTCCCAATAAAAAGTGTAGGGGTCATGGGAGATGAAAGAAGTTATGAAAATGTAATAGCAATAAGGGCAGTTGATAGCGTAGATGGTATGACAGCCGACTGGGTGAAACTTGATTATGAATTACTCGCCAAAATCTCATCCAGAATAGTAAATGAGGTAAAGGGGGTCAATAGAGTAGTATACGATATTAGCACAAAACCACCAGCAACAATAGAATGGGAGTAAAAATGGAAAATTTTGTACATCTACATCTACATACAGATTACAGTCTGTTAGATGGAGCCTGTCAAATAGATAAACTCATGGAAAAGGTATCAAAAAATGGTATGCCTGCCGTTGCCATGACAGATCACGGAAACCTATTTGGAGCGGTAAAATTTTACGAAACTGCCATAAAATACAATGTAAAACCAATAATTGGCTGTGAAGTATATGTTGTTGACAACATGGAAGTAAAGGAAAAAAGCAAAGAAAAAAAATATCACCTTATACTGCTTGCAAAGGATGAGAGGGGATACAAAAATCTTTCGTATCTCGTATCAACTTCATATTTAAAGGGGTTTTATGGAAAACCGAGAATAGATAAAAATCTACTTTCTTCTCATAGAAACGGATTAATCGCCCTTTCTGCATGCCTGCAGGGGGAAATTCCTCAAAAATTATTAAAGGGGAAAACGGATGAAGCCATTTTGGTGGCGAAAGATTATATTGATATTTTTGGAACTGAAAATTTCTACATTGAACTTCAGGATCAGGGGATAGAAGAAGAAAAGAGAATAAATCCTCAACTTGTAAAACTTGCGAAGGAACTTGGTTTAAAGGTTGTGGCCACAAATGACTGTCATTATATAGATAAAGAAGATGCAGAGGCACACAATGTACTCTTGTGTATACAAACTGGTAAAACACTTCAGGATACAAATAGATTAACCTTTAAAACCGACAATTTTTATGTAAAAACTGCTCAGGAGATGTATACAAACTTCAACTGGATACCTGAATCAGTAAGTAATTCACTTGAAATTGCAGAAAAATGCTCCTTTAAGTTTGAATTTGGGAAACAACATTACCCAAAATTTTCCATCCCGGAAGGGTATACAATGGAGGAATACTTTAAAAAAATTGTCTGGGATGGTTTTAAAAAAAGATTGCCCATTATTAAAAAAAAGATAGAATCGGGCGCAATAAAAAAAAGTATTGAAGATTATAAAAAAAGGTTAAATTATGAAATAAGTGTAATTACAAGTCAAAATTACACCGGTTATTTTTTAATAGTATGGGAATTTGTAAATTTTGCCAAGAGAAATAAAATTCCTGTGGGACCGGGAAGAGGTTCTGCTGCTGGGAGTTTAGTCTCATACTGCATGGAAATAACTGAAATTGACCCCCTTGAATACAACCTATTTTTTGAAAGATTCTTAAATCCTGAAAGGATAAGTCCACCTGATATTGACATAGACTTTTGTAATGAAAGAAGAGAACTCGTTAAAAATCACGTAGTAGATGTATATGGCAGGGAATGTGTGTCCAATATAACAACCTTTGGCACCCTAAAGGCAAAGGGAGCCTTCAAAGATGTGGCAAGGGTACTTGGACTTAACTACAGTGAAGCAGATAGGATTTCAAAACTTATTCCCGATGGCGTTTCAATAAAAGAAGCCATAAAGGAACCTCTTATAAAAAAGGAAATTGATAAAAATCCAACCCTAAAAAAGATATTTAACATTGCCCAGAGGATTGAAGGCCTAAATAGAAACTGTTCTGTTCACGCCGCAGGTGTTGTTATCTCACCAGAACCTCTAATAAACATTATTCCCATCTACATGGCAAAAGACACCGTTGTAACCCAGTTTACAATGAAAGAGGTTGAAAAACTGGGTCTTATAAAAATGGATTTTTTAGGGTTAATAACCTTAACTGTTATTGACTACACATTAAAGGGGATTAAAGAACTTTACAAAAAGGAAATTGACATTGAAAAAATCCCCAAAAATGACAAAAAGACATTTAAACTTTTCAGTGAGGGGAAGACACTTGGGGTTTTTCAGTTTGAAAGTAATGGAATGAGAAAGTACCTGGTAAAACTTAAGCCAGGCGAATTTTCAGATCTGGTTGCCATGAACGCCCTTTTCAGACCAGGTCCAATAAAGGGAGGAATGGTTGATGAATATATTGACAGAAAAAAGGGTAAAAAGAAAATAACTTATCCCCATCCTGCACTCAAGCCAATCCTCGAAGAAACTTATGGAATTATTGTCTTTCAGGAACAGGTTATGCAAATTGCATCCACACTCGCAAATTTTACAATGGGTGAAGCAGATACCCTGAGAAAGGCTATGGGGAAAAAACAAAAAGATATAATGGAAAAAATGAAAAAGAGGTTCATAGATGGCGCCAAGAAAAATGGCATCAGTGAAAAAAAGGCAACTGAAATTTATGGTTTAATGGAAAAATTTGCAGAATATGGTTTTAACAAATCCCACAGTGTGGCTTACGCCTGGCTTGCATACCAGACCGCTTATCTCAAGGCAAATTACCCGATTCCCTTTATGGCTGCACTTCTCACAAGTGAAAAAAATGACAGCGATAAACTGGCCCTTTACATAAATGAATGTAAAAATATTGGAGTAAAGATATTTCCACCCAATATAAATGAAAGTATGGTGGATTTTACACCTTCAAAGGAGGGTATCATTTTTGGACTTTCAGCCATTAAAAATGTTGGCACATCTGCCATAAATTCAATTATAGAAGAGAGAAAAAAGAATGGCCCTTTTAAAAATTTCAGAAATTTTTGTATGAGGGTCAATTTAACCTCAGTAAATCAAAGGGTAATTGAAAGTCTCATTAAGGCCGGTGCCTTTGACTGTTTTGGAATTAAAAGATCCATCCTTCTTCAAAATCTTCCAAATTTTTTAAACAACATTCAAAATGAAAAAAAGATGAGTCCCAACTCCTCTGCATCCCTATTTGAACTCGCGGGAATTACAAATAGGGATGATGAATTTCCATTTGATGATTCCATACCGGAACTTGATTTTCTCCAACTTCTCAAATATGAGAAGGAGGTCTTAAGTATTTATCTTTCGGGACATCCATTAGATCAATTTGAAGATAAATTAAAAACCTTTGGATTAAAAACTTTAAGTGAATTAATTGAAGATAAAAGGGATAAGAAAATCGTATTTGCAGGGATAATAACAAAAATATCAGCCAGAAAAACCATGAGAAATAAAACAAAATATGTTGGCACAATTGAGGACAAAACAGCCTCAATCAATTTTACAATGCTTGAAAAGGTTTATGAAGATTACAAAGACCTAATAAAAAGTGAACAACCACTCATTTTTACTGGTGACCTCAGTTTCTTCGGAGATGACAATAATTCAAAAGTTATCTTTATTAATGAAATCAGGGATATAGAAGAATCAAGAGTCCTATTTGCCAGAAGGATAAAAATTAAAATTGATGTGGAAAAAATAAATGAAAATATTGCTGAAAATTTTTGCAATTTTATACACTCCATAAATGGAAATGTACCCGTAGAGATATATCTTTTAAAAAATGGGGAAAAAATTGCCAGATTTGGATTTGAAAACAATCTTAAAATAAACTGGTCTCCACATGCCAAAAAAACAATCGAAAATATACTTTATAAAGGAGTTATTGAAGTTGAGTAAAAAAAAATATAAACTCGCTTATGCCCTTGGTGGAGGAGGGGCAAAGGGGCTTGTCCACATTGGAATCTTAAAATTCTTAGAAGAAAAAAATATCTTCCCAGATTTAATAGTTGGGACTTCCATGGGATCCCTAATAGGGGGACTCTATGCAATAGAAAAAAGCAGTAATTTTGTCTATGAAAAAATAAAGAAATTTTTAGATAGTGAGTACAATCCTGAAACCTTTGAAGCAATTAAAAGTGCTGATTATAAAGAAGAAAGAGATGAAGAGGGTTTTTTTTATTCTCTTAAAAGGCTATTTGCAAGAGGAGTTATTTATTCAAAGACCTTTACCAATCTATCAATTATTTCCAGAGAAAGTTTTGAAAAGGATCTAAAGTTATTGGTTCCAGAATATAAGATTGAAGATTTAAAAATAGACTTTTTCTCAATTTCAGTTGATCTCTATACTGGAAGAGAAATAGTAATAAAAGGGGGAGATCTCAGAAAATCAATTGCCGCAAGTTGCGCTATACCAGGTGTTTTTCCACCTGTAAAAAGCGGTAAATACCTTTTAGTAGATGGTGGATGGGTGGATAAAAATCCGGTTTTACCAGCAAAAATTCTGGGGGCCAAAAAAGTTTTATGTTTTAACTGCACAAACACTTTAGAAAAAGAAGAATCCTTCGAAAGTGCCCTTTCAATTATTTTGAGGTCTGATAATATAGCAACCCATAGACTCGGTAAAATTCAAACCCTTGAGGCGGATTTTGTATTTAAACCAAATCTTGAAGAAATTCACTGGGTGGACTTTGACAGTATTGACAAAATTGTGGAAATTGGCTACAACTATGCAAAAGAGACATTTAATGAGGTGGAAGATGTGCTAAAGGGAAAGTGGTTTGAATTTTTCACATCCAGAAAAAAATATGAAAAAATAGAAATGGAATTTATTGAAATTAAATGAATCAAATAGCAGTTTTATTTCTCTCACTCTTTTTTCTCATATCAATCTTCTTCTTCAGAGGAAACTTAAATAAAGAGGAAGTCCTTCTTAATTTTTCATATGGAGTGGTGATTCTTTCTATATACATTAATATAATTTTATTCCTGAAAATTTTAAATTCATTTCTCATATACTTACCACTTTTACTTTTATTTTTCTTATCAATAAAAAATCTTATTAAAAGGAAACAAGAAATTAACCTAAAAAACCCAGACTTTGCTTTTTTTATGTTAATCGGGATACTCTTATTTATATTATCAACAGTATTTCCCTACTACAAAGATGAACTTGTATATCACCTTGAAGTACCAAGGCAATTCTGGATAAATGGAGGATTTATAGAACTTAAGAGAAATTTTTACAGTTATTTTCCAGAGGGAATCGAAAACATATACCTCATCTTTCTTTCAAAGAAACTTTTTTATCCACAGATCTCAAGGTTTATTCATTCAATCTTTTTAATTCTCACAGGATTAACTCTTTCAATACTTTTAGAAGAAATAAAGGAAAAATATCTTTTTATACTTTTTTTCCTCTTAACCCCTACCCTATTTATTACATCCACTTATGCCTACATAGACTCTGCTCTCATGTTTTTTTTCTTTATGGGAATTTACTCATACAAAAAATTTAAAAATCCGCTTTACATATTATTCTTTGCCCTTTTACTTCCGGGAATAAAATACACAGGCATTTTTTACTCAATGTTATTAATTTTATTGTTTCTCATTAAATTAAAAGAAGAAAAGGTAAAAATCTTTGAATTCAAAAAACTTTCCATATTAATTTCTCCACTTCTTTTTACAATTCCCTTTTACATAAAAAATTTCATTTTGACAGGTAATCCCCTTTTTCCGTTTTATACAAAAATTTTTGGAAACAAAAATCCTTTCTGGAACATGGAACTTGATGCCTCCTTCACAGGATTTTTGAAAACCTATGGAAGTGCCTATGATGGAAAACTAAAAATTCTTTCAATTTTCTTTGCATCCACCAATTTTAAGCCTGAAGTTCCCCAACTGTTTGACGGAGTTATTGGAATAATAGGAATAATCTGGCTTATATCAATATTTTTCTTAAAAAAAATATCAAGAGAAAACAGGATTTTAATTTATATATCAATTTGTGGTGTATTCTTCTGGAGTTTTTCAGTGAGAGAAATCAGGTTTTTATTCTTCTTACTTCCACTATTTTTGTTTTTATTTGCAAAAGTTTACGAAATTCAAGGGGAAATAGGAAAAAAAATATTAATTTCATTAATCCTCATCTTCACCATTCTAAACTTTACTGTAATTTTTTCATACTTCAAAAAAATTTCTTTAAAAGAAGCAATCTTAAACAAAAATCCATCGCAGTTTCTTGAAAAAAATGTGGATATGTATAAAGTTTCAATTTTTTTAAATAAAAATACACCTAAAAATTCAAAAATCTTTCTGATTGAAAGTTCCAATGAAAACTTCTACCTTAAAAGAAAATATATCTCAGACTATATTGTTACAGACTATTCCTTTTACAATTTAATAAAAAAGTCAGAAAGTCCACTTGATATATTTGTTTTTTTTAAAAGAAGAAAGATTAACTACATATTAATTAAGAAAAACTGGATACTCTCACCAATTTTTAGAAAGGGTATAGAAGAAAAAATATATTTTGCAGTGAGTTTTTTTAAAAAGTACACAAAGAAAATTTATGGAGATGAATATTATGAGGTTTTTGAAGTGAATTTCTCATCTGAAGAAGACGGAAAGATTTTATAAATTTCAATCAATAAAACTAACCTGGTAATGTCAAATTAAACTTTAGTAAAACTGGATAATATATATGGAAAGATAAGAGAGCAAAAATAATTAAAATTGGTGTCAGGCAAAAAATGAAAAAGTGTCAGGCAAAGTTTGAAGTTTGGAAAATTTGGGATTTGGGAAAAAATGTCAGGCAAAAATAACCTCCACACAATCCCCACCATGGGTTTATAGATAAGATAAGAAGAATTGAAAATTTAGAATTTTATTTCAGTCAAAAAATTTAAGAATTTAAAAAGAATTTAAGTGGACTTGAAGGAAGGCAAATAAAAAAATCAAATTTTGGCAAAAATAAAATTTTTTAGCAGGAACTGACAATTAAGATTAACCCTTTTCCTTCCTATAAACCTTTTGGAAGGCATTGGGTGAAGGCAGGTAAGAAAATAAACTCAAATCTGGTAAATATAAAGTCTTCTGATAAAAATTAATGATTAAGCATCTTCTCTACCCTTCTATAAACCAACAGGTGTATTTTTAGAGGGACGGTGACAGACCTGATTGAAAAAAAGATTTTTTTGTCTGGCACCATTTGTTTCTTAAATTTTTTATAGGAAAACTAAATAAGAAATAAGCAATAAGTAAAAAAAGAAGGTAGGTAGGAACAGACCAGAACTTGATCGGAATTGTGGAATTGGTGTCAGGCAAGAAAAGTGGGCATTCAGAGTAAGCAAGGAAAAAGAAAAACACAAAACTGGTAATGGCTTAAAATCTTCTGGAAAAAATCAAATAATTTAAGGAAAATTTTTCTCTTCTGAAAATTTTTAGGAGACCTCAGAACGGAAAAGGTTGAATGTGAACAGAACAGGATGTAGAAAAAGA
>JAMOQF010000069.1 GCA_027064125.1 Acidobacteriota bacterium | reverse complement strand
TAAAATTATGAACAGAAATTGCCAGATTGACCGCCTGAAAACTTTTGGGAAAACAAATGGGGACAGACCCGAAACTAAAATTGAAAAAAGGTGAAAAAAGGTGCCAGGCAAAAAATGGAATGGGAATGGGAAAATGGGGAAATAAAAAAGTGTCAGGCAAAAAAAATAAAATAAAATAAAAAAGTATTAGGCAAAAATTAAATTCTGGCAAAAATAAAATTCTCTGGCAAAAACCAACGATTAAGCAAAAACTCTTTTTTTTTCTCTTTTGGAGGCTTTTGAGGTAGGCAAATATGAAGGGAGATTAAAATCTGGCAAGGATAAAGTTCTTTGGCAAAGATTAACAATTAAATAAATTCCCTTTCTTATCCTACAACCCTTCTGGGAGTATTGGAAGAGGCAAATAAATAAAGAAATTAAAATTTAACAAAAAATGAAATCCTCTGGTAGAAACTAATAAGTAAAATTAAACCCTTTTCTTCTATTAGCCTTTAGTAGGCACTTAAGGAGGACTGGTAAAAAACATAAAACTGGCAATAACTTAAAAATTTTTCTGGAAGAACCAAATGATTAAAGGAAACTCCCTTTTTCCTCCTACAAACCTTTAGGGGGTATCAGGGAAGGGCAAATTAGAAAAGAAATTTAAACTCTGGCAAATATAAAGTTTTCTGGCAAAAAACAACGACCAAGTCCCCTCGTTTTTTCTCTCTATAAATCTTTAGGTGGGCGTTTAGGGTGGGCAAATAAGAAGAAATCGAATTCTTGCAGGAACAAAATCCTCTGGAGAAAATCAAGTGATTAAGTATTCCTTTACCCTTCTATAAACCTTCTTTCTGGGATGGCATTTGTGGGCAGGTAGGAAAAGAAACTAAAATCTGGTAAATATGAAAAAAGAGGTGCCAGGCAAGACAAGAGAGATAAGAGTAAAAAAATGTCAGACAAGTAAGGAGGAGGCAAGTAAGACAGGTAAGTAAGAGAGTGTAAAAGGTAGGGAACAGACCTGAATTTGAGAAATGAATTTGAGAATTAGAATTAAAGGTGTCAGGCAAAATTTTAGATCTGGAATCTGGGGAAAAGGTGTCAGGCTGAATTTACCCCCCCACAATCCCTACCGTGGGTTTATAGAAAAGAGAAAAAGAAGAAAAATTTTTTTGTCTGGCACTATTTTTTTGTAAATTCTTAGATGGTTTTTTGGGGCTTTGGGGTGGGCAAACACAAGAAAAACTTAAAACTGGCAATGACTTAAAATCTTTTAGCAAAAGCCAACGATTAAGTTCATCCCTTTACTTTCCTATAAACCTTTTGGGAGGCATTGGGTGAAGGCAAGTAAGAAGAAATTAAATTCTTGCAAAGATGAAATCCTTTGGCAAAAAACAATGATTAAAGTTGATTTTTTCCTATAAACCTCTAAGGGGCATTCAGGGTGGACAAGCAAAAAAACAGGGAAATGGAAGAGAAGAATTGAAAATTTTGGAAATTCAGGAAATTCAGAATTTAGAGTAATTTAGAAGGAAAATTAAAAGGTGTCAGGCAAAAATGAGAATGAGGGACATATTAAACGGGAAATTTCTTTAACTTTCATTTAAGTGAAAAAACTTAAATGTGTCTTAAAGGAGCAATATTTTACCTAATTTAAGGCAATTGTCATAAAATATTTACTTCATAGTGAATAATTATAGTTTCATTTCATAATTTTTATTCATGTCCTTGTTAAAAATACCCTTTCCCAAAAATCTATTGTGGATTGTGGGAAAATTTAGTTTATTGACAATCTAAGTGAATTGCTGTAAAATAAAAAAAAATTATGTAGGAGTGGTTAAAGATGAAAAAGATATTTTTTCTATTTTGTCTTTTACCTTTACTTTCCTTTTTTGCACTTTCTCAGATATATGTTACAGTTCCCTCTGTTCAGGAGGGAGGGGTTTTTCAGTCAGAAAGGGATATAGTACCATGTGCACCACTTGCACTGACATTTAACATCAATAATTTAAAGGCAAAAGGAGTAAATAACTTTTATATTACCCTTTCCCTATTTTTAGATGGGAAGGATGAAGATGGAAATGACTATAGCCAGCCTGCTTCTCTGGGGTCATATCTGGCTGATTCCAATAATCCAATTAATCTTGCTGTCTGTTCTCAAAGTAATTTAAATTATATCGGGCAAAATGATGTTCAGATTACTTCATGGAAATCCCTGGACAGCAATATAAGGATTGATTTTAAAAATGTACAGGAATGGGAGGGAGGTGATGCTTCCATTACCCTTTTCATTGGTGGGGGTAATTATCCAGATTGCAACTATTCCAATTTTCCTTCAAATGTGTTCCAGGATTCCACAATACTTTCTATCCTTTCTTTTGAGGAATATGGTTTTGATATGGATTATCCAGTGGATTTGAGTATTGTTTTTACTCCCAGCGATCCCAACATAGAAATTACGCAGGAGGTTAAGATATATACATTTGACAGCCATATTGACTGGAATATTAACTCAAGTGAATCTTTAGTGATTTCCAGAGGATTTAACAATTTGCTTTCAGTTGACCTTGGAGATCTTGGTATTGACAAAAAATCTTTTTCTATGTCGGATTCTGGATGGTATACAAAGGATTTTGTCTCGATAGATTCAGATAGGAAAAAATTAAATATCTTTTTTGGAGAAAGTGCCTACTATGATATGTTTAAGTCGATGGATCTACCCTATACTCCGACTACAATATCTTCAGGTGATGTGGATGGGGATTGTAAAAATGAACTTTTAATTGGTGGAGAAGATGGAAGTTTGAATGTGTATGATTTATCCAGTTTAAATTTCTCCAAATATGGAATTATTCTGGAACCTGAATTTGAAATTATGTTAGCAGGAAATGCAATCGATTCAACATTGGCTGATGTGAATCAAGATGGCAATTATGATTATATATATATAGATTCTGACAATAATCAGATACATATACTTTTTGGCACTGATTTTTCCTCTTCTGTAGATTACAATTTAGATGGTCTTCCCA
>JAMOQF010000068.1 GCA_027064125.1 Acidobacteriota bacterium | reverse complement strand
CTATTTTTAAGGATAGAGACAAATATCCTGGACAAAAATCCAGTATCTTTATTCACAATGGAAGCCTTTGGAGGAACAAATTTTGAACCTCCTTTCTTCCCTCCAAAAATTGCATACATGAGAAAAGATATTAAAATGGGGAGTATAAGATATACAATTAAGATGGAAGGCTTTGCCCATTTTCTCTTGAATTCAAGAAAGATAAAGGTAAGGATATTTTTCAATCCCTGAGTTCCCTCCCCGTTAATTTTAAGAAAACGGTTTCAAGTGAAGGTTTCCTCAAATTTATATGCCTTACCTCAAAATTCATTTCCGTTAGTTTTTTCAAAAGATCTGTTATTTCTGATTGGGATTTTAAATACACCTTCAAAATCCCACTCTCTTTTTCATAAACTCCGAATTTTTCAAGTTCATACCCATCTTCCACCTTCTCTCTATAAAGTTCCACTTCAACATGTAGTTCATCTGCATATTTATTTATGAGATCCTCCACCCCCCCCAAGGCTACAATCTTCCCAGAATCGATTATTCCCACAACATCAAACAACTCCTCTGCCTCTTTTAGCATATGGGTAGTATATAAAACCGTTTTGCCCTTATCCATCAATTCCCTTAAAAAATCATAAATCCTCTGTTTAGTCTGAACATCTATCCCTGCTGTGGGTTCATCCAAAAGTAAAATTTCAGGATCGTGTACTAAAGACATCATCAAATTGAGTCTTCTCTTCATCCCCCCTGAATATCTACTTACCTTTTCCTTCATTTTTTCGCTAAGCCCTAATTTTTCAAAAAGTTCTTCAACCTTCTTTCTTATATCCTGTGGAGGAAGATTATAGAGCCTCCCCATTAGATAGACATTTTCATAACCCGTTAAATCCTCATATATGGAAAATTCTTGAGGAACAAAACCTATCTTCTCCCTCCAATTTTTCACATTAGAAAAAATGCTACCCCCATTATATAAGACATCTCCTTCATCTGGCCTCAACAAAGTTGCTATTATTGAAAATGTAGTTGTCTTCCCGGCACCATTGGGACCAAGTAAGCCAAATATCTTTCCCCTTTCTATCTTTAAATTAATACCATCTAAAGCCTTTACTTCACCATAACTCTTTTTTAATCCATAAACTTCAATCACACTTTAATTTTAAATAAAAATTAAAATAAAATCAAGAAATTTCAAAATTAACCAAGCATCAAATAAGCAATTGAAAGGAAAATTCCAGTTCCCAGTATATCTGCAAGGGTGGTAATAAGTGGTGTGCTTGCAGTTGCAGGATCTTTTTTGAGTTTCGTAAAAATAAATGGCAGTAAAACACCTATTAAACTTCCAACTATAACATTTACTATCATAGAAGTAACCACAACCTTAACAATTAAAATACTCTTACTTCTTACAAATCCCATTATGGAGATACCTGCCCCCATCACAAGTCCAAGCAATCCTCCAACAAGTAATTCTCTTCCAAGAAGATAAAACCAATCCCTCATTTTCACTGTGCCAAGAGCAAGAGCCCTGATTACAAGGGTAGCAGACTGAGAACCTGCATTACCAGCGGTGTCAACTAAAACAGGTAAAAAAGTTATTAATACCACATATTTTGCTATCATGGATTCAAAACCCTGAATAATTCCACCTGTCACAAGATCCATAAATAAAAGGGTAATTAGCCAAGTAATTCTTGCTCTAAATAATTTACTTACTGGGACATCTTTAATATTCGTAATAAAGTCAAGACCTACGGACTCAGCCTCAATAGCTGAAAACTTTGTAAAGTCTTCTGTCTGTTCTTCCCTCAAAGTATCAATGATGTCGTCAACTGTAACAATGCCAAGGAGATGTCCTTCGGTATCTGTCACAGGAAGTGCAAGGAGATTGTATTTCTCAAAAAGTTTAATTGCTTCTTCCTGGTCAGAAGTGGCAGTTATTGATACAAAATGCCTATCCATAATGGACTCAACAGTCTCTTTAGGGTTAGCAAGTAATAATCTTCTTATGGGAATATCATCCAGTAAATGCCATTTATCATCCACAACATATACAATATCTATTGTTTCAGCATCCTTTCCAAACTTTCTTATGTGTTCCATTGCCTTTTCAATAGTCCAGTTTGCCTTTATGGCAACATATTCCGGGGTCATTAACCTTCCAACACTGTCATCAGGATAACCCAGAAGTTGTAATGCTTCTTTTCTCTCTTCTGGAGATAAAAGATTTATTAACCTTCTGGTTAAATTTGGAGGCATCTCTTCGAAAAGTTCTGTTCTGTCATCAGGATCAAGTTCATTTATCATTGCCTTTATATTTTCATTGGTGAGATTTTTAAGCATCTCTTCCTGAAGTTCACTGTCAAGTTCTGAGAAAACATCCGATTGCAAATCTGGCGGCAAGAGACGAAAGATTATAATGGCATCATCTATATCAATTTCACTGAGGAGGTCTGCAATGTCAGATGGATACCATTCAGAAATTGCTTCCTTCAATGCTCTCCAGTTTTTATCTTCAATCAACTTTTTAAGTTTTTCTGGAACTCCATTTTCCACAGTTTCTACAAAACTTTTATTTTCAGTCATGAGATCCTCCTTTGTGGTTATTTAAATGAGGTATGACCCCAGTCAGATAGAGAAAAAATCCACTAAAATCAGCCCTGCTTATTTTACAACCAAAGGTAAATGTAAATCAATGGATTTTACAATTTTTAGACCAATATTTCTAAAAAATGTTTCAGTTAATCAAAAATTAAAATATTTTTCCACTTCAAAATAGCGAATTTAATTGTTTTACAACCTTTACATTTTTTTTCAGCGTAACACTAATTGTGCCAGGAGAAAAAATCTCTTCATAAAAAGAAAGAGATTAAGTTAACCTCAAAAGAGAATTCCCCAAAACTTTTCAAAGAGATTCACAAAAGTTTTACTGTAAGGGATGGGAAAACACTTTATATTTCATCAAACAGGAGCAAATGGCTATTACAGAAGAACACCCAAAACCATTTCTGGAGTTAAAGATCCAC
>JAMOQF010000067.1 GCA_027064125.1 Acidobacteriota bacterium | reverse complement strand
ACAAAAAAAAGAGAAGCCCGTTGAGAAACGGGCTCCACTTCTTCTCCAAAATTCTCCCTCAAAAGCTGTACAATTTCCCCTACACTTTTTTCTCCATCACAATTTTCCCATATGAAACTTCCATATTTATCCAACTCTATTTTAAAATTTGGTTTTTTCATAAATTTTAAAAGATAAGTAAAGGGTTTATTGTTAAATTTGGGATGGACAATTACAATATGCCCATCCTCTTTTTTAAAGAATTCCCTATTTCTCACTGGAATAAGTTCAAATAGGTTTACTTCATTTTTCTTTTCACTCTTTCGAGGCAATTCATCCCTCCAATTTAAGATTCCACTTTTTTAATAGATTTCACAGGGAAATATATCAAAATAAAACCTATTATTATAAATATCAACAAATTCAAGGACATATACCCTTCAAAACCCACTAAATTAAATTTCTGAGCAATATTTACACCTGCAGCAAATAAAATAGCACAGATAATTCCCATTAAAGCCTCACCCGCAACGAGTCCCGAAGCAATTAAGAGTCCTGTATTTTCAACTTTAACCTTTTCCTCCTCACTTTTATTTTTAACAATTCTCTCAACTATCCACTTAAAAAGTCCTCCCACAAAAATTGCTGCCGTTGTTTCAAAGGGCAAATACATCCCAACTGCTATTAACATTGGAGAAGGAGATTCAATTAAAATAAGTGCAACTGCAAAAAGCATCCCTGCAATCACAAGAATCCATGACATTTCTCCACCTACAATACCCTTTGACATCATGGCCATGAGCCCTGCCTGGGGAGCAGGTAATTGGGAAGAACCAAGATGATATGCTTCATTCAAATATTTAAGGGAAAAAATAAGTGTAACACCAGCAGCGATAACCCCTATCATTCCACCTATCTGCATCCTCCAGGGAGTACCACCAAGGATGTGTCCCACCTTCCAATCCTGCATCATATCACCTGCAACACCTGCTATACAACAAACAACAGTTGCAACACCCAATACTGCAGCAACACCAGGATTTCCCTTCATCCCAATTGCAACCATTAAAAGAGCGGCAATCAAAAGTGTTGAAAGGGTGAGACCTGAAATTGGGTTTGAAGAACTCCCAATTATACCTACTAAATAACCTGCAACAGCGGCAAAGACAAAACCTGCTATTGCCATAATTATTGCAGCAAGTATGGCACTTCCAAATCCACCGGTAAAGGATTTATAAATTGCTACCATTGCAATAACAAGGACTAAAATTGCAAGGAAGACAATTCCAAAGGGAGCATCCTTATCAGTTCTCAAAGTTTTCGATTTTGCCTCTTCCTTACTCTTTTTTATATCTTCAAGTCCCTTTTTGATTCCACTTACCAAACTGTTTCTCATTTTAAAAAGGGTGTAAAAGGCTCCAACAAGCATTCCACCTACGGCTATGGGCTTTACAGTTGCAGAATAGGCGGCAGATGCCACAGAGGCAATACTTCCACTTCCCGTCATAAATTGAGAAAGATCGCCACTCATTAAAAATAAAACCACAGGCATTAAAAAAAGCCAGCCAAATACGCCACCTGAAAAGGTTATGGCGGCAAGTCTAAAACCAATTATGTATCCAACTCCTAAAAATGCCGGTGCTGGATTGGGGGTAGAAGCAACAATCAATCCCTTTTTATCTATTGTCTGTACAGATGAACTCATTATTAACTTTAACTTGGAAAGCCCAAGGTTAAAGATCAAGGTGGCTTTATCCTTTATAACCATCAATCCCTTGGGGTTTTCAAAAAAATTAATTATCCCAGCAAGAAGCATTGAATAAAAAACATATCCAGCACCAGTGGAACCTCCCTGACCTGCCTTAACAATTTCAGCACATGCTTTACTTTCAGGAAATGGTAGAGAAACATCTTCCACAAGGGTTTTTCTCAAAACTATGACAAATAAAACACCAAGAACACCACCTATTAACATTAAAAAAGAACTTCTCAAAAGGTCAAAACTCTTCCACACACCAGACATTAAAAAGGCAGGTATTGTAAAGACAGCCCCGGCGGCAAGGGCTTCACCAACAGCACCTGTGGTCCTTGCAAGATTTTCCTCAAGAATTGTTCCCTTAAAGGGCCTCAAAACAGCCATGGCAATAACGGCAGCGGGGAATGTTGCAGCAACTGTCATACCAGCCCTTAATCCCAGATAGGCATTGGCAGCACCAAGTATTATTGCCATAATGACACCAAGCAGAAGTGCCTTAAAGGATAACTCCTTCATGTCCACATCGGGGCTTACAAAAGGTTTAAAATTTTTATCACTCATGGAATCCTCCTCAAGTAAATGTCAAAAATAAGAAAATTGGGAATTATCAAACTATATAATAAAATATTATCACATAAATTTAAAGAAAATCTTCTTTAATCAAATTTACATATTCCACATTAATTCCATTTTCCTCCATTTCCCTATAAAAGTAAAGATATATAACTGTCGCAAGAGAAGAATCTACTGCATTAAAAAGAATTAAAATTACTGCTATAACAAGTGCAAAAAGAACAATTAACATTATTGGGATATGAAATCCATTTTCAAGGTTCTTTATATTAAGGTAAAAAAGCAAAGTCATAAGAAGAAAAGTTGTAAATATCAATAAAAACTTTTTTGCAAAAGAAAGGGCAATCTTCCCCGTAAGAGTCTCTCCAAAATCTTCTTTCAAAATTTTTCCGGAAAGTTTTAAACTTTCAAAAGGGCCTCTATTTTCAATAACCATAATGGGTATGACAAAAAAGGAAATAAGGGAAAAAGTCGTTCTACCTGCAAATCCCAAAACAGTCCCTAAAAAACCATATCCCCTTTTTGAGAGTTGATTTTCAATCAAATTAAAAACTAACATAAGTGTCGAAGTCAAAAATGACCAGATGGTAATTTTCTCCAATCTACTAATTGCAACAGATATTCCTTCTAACAAACTTGCTCTACCAGATAAAAGGTAGGTATAGACACAGTAAACAAAAGCGGAATTAAAAAAAATTATCACAAAAGAGGATAAAAGGTAAAACAAATATGAAATTACATACCTTGTGCTTCCAGTAAAACTTAAAACAAATGTCTTAAACAAAAAAAGTATAAAAATCATAAAGAGAGTTGATATCAACGGAAAAATAAGAATTTTAGGGACGCGAAGTAAAATCTTAAAACTCTTGAAAAAAAGTTTTAACCCCCTACCTATAAGTTCAAAAAAGGAATACCTCATTTATATCCTCCAATTATGAGGATTTACTAATATTTATATGCCACATATCCATCGCGATGATAAACCTTTAAATCTATCTTTTTCCCCTTTTTATCCACATAAAAAGCCTCAATCTTTAGTTTTCTAAACTCTCCATGAAAATTCCTATTTTTGGGGTAATAGGTTAAAACATATCTATACCTTGCATAATTTAAAACATTGTACATAATGTCCATAAATTCACTTTCATATTCCGGATAAAAATTCATTCCCCCCGAAAATTTTGCAATTCTGAGCATCCTGAAATCTGAAGATTTAAATTTTATATATGTATTTAATCCCCAGAAGTATTCCACATTCCTTCTCCATTCTCTTCCTATGGAGATGGTAAATATGGGAATATTAATTCCCTTGATCTCATTTAAAACTTTACTAAAAGGAGGATTGTTCAAAGAGTTCCATCCCGTGCCAATTATTATTATAACCGTCCTACCCTTAAGTCCCTTTGCCCTATCAATAACCCATTTAAGGGCCTTTGAAATGCTACATGTATAACTCTGATTGAAGTAAATCCCCCTGAGGGCTGTTTTTAGTTTCTTCTTATTTCTTGTAAAGTCCTGATCAAGCCTGACTTTATTACTATAGGAAACTATGGCACAATAGTCTTTATCCTCAAGTTGCTCAATTAACCTTTCTCCCGCCTCAAAAAGATCATCTTTTATAAAGTAAAATATTGGCGTCGCTTCACACATTAAGATTACATTTAAAGGAGACCTGTCAAGAAGTACTGAATTTAACTTCTGTAATTTACCATCTTCAAGGAGTTTAAAATTACCCTTTTTAAGACCGGTAACTATATCTCCCTTTTTATTGACAACCGTTGCATCCACAACAACAATAGGAACTTTTACATTTTCTTTTTTAACAACTTTAAAAGGTATATTTCCCTTTATCTTTTTATTACTTAAACTTATCTCATTCTCTGCAAAAGAAATAAAAACTAAAGATGTTAAAATCAAAAAAACAGAAAAAATCTTTTTCATATTAAAACCTCCCAAACAGTTTACTTATATTTTATAGCATAAACTTTTAAATATAAAAAAAAAATGGTATTATTTTCCTTAAAATAGAACTAATTTTAGATACATTGAATCTAATAGATATATGAAAAAAAATTAATTAATAGAGGAGGAAAAATGAAAAAATTAGTAATTTTTTTTATTTTAATACTTTTCCTTACAATTGTTGTCTACCCTCAGGCATACATGGGAAAAGGTAAACTAAAGGGAATAGTCACAGATACCCAGGGAAATCCTGTGGAAGGCGTTACTGTAAAATTATACCACTTAAAATCTGCTTCTGGATTTACCACCACTACAAATAAAAAAGGTGAATGGAAGGCCTTCTGGATAAGAGGTGGAATGTGGAATATAGACTTTACAAAGGTTGGATATGCCCCAAAAGCCATAAGTGTAAGAATTAAAGAATATGGGAAAAACCCCGAAATAAAAATTCAGATGCAAAAAATTGAAGGGATAAATGTCAACAAAAAGATAGAAAAGGAACTTGTAGAAGGAAATAAACTCTATAAAGCAGGCGACTACAGTGGAGCACTTGAAAAATTTCAGCAGATCCTTCAGGACAATCCAGATCTCTATCAGGTAAACACCAATATTGGAAACTGCTATTTTTCCATGAAAAATTATGACAAGGCAATTGAATATTATAAAAAAGTTCTGGAAAAGGAACCCAATAACACAAAGATGCTAATGGCTATAGGAAATTGTTATATAGAAAAAAAAGATTATGATGAAGCCTTAAAGTGGTACGACAAAATACAGTTCGATAAAATAGATAACACAATAACCCTATATAACATTGGAGTAATTTACTACAATAACAACAAGTACGATCAGGCACTTAAATACTTCAAAAGGGCAGCAACGCTTGACAATCAGTTTACTGATGCCATCTATCAACTTGGTCTTACCTATATGGCACTTAGCAAAATGCAGGAAGCAATAGATACATTTAATCAATATTTAAAGATTGATTCCACCTCTCAAAGGGCAACACAGGTAAAACAGTTTATTGAATACATAAAAGAATCTCTAAAGGATTCAAACTAAATTAAATATTCTGGAGGAATTTATGAAAAAATTTATTTTTCTCGTTTTGCTTTTTTCCCTTTTTGCATTTTTGGGAATTTCACAAAACACTACAAAAGCAACTAAGCAAACACAGGGAACTCAAACAATAACAAAAAAAATCCACATCCCACCACAGGTAGAATCTGTAATAAATCCCATTTTCCTTTCAAAAAAAGGCAATAATCTTTATTCCTTCAAAGAGATAAAGACCTTTTTCTTTCCCTCAGCAGATGGTAAAAGTTTTCTAATCTATCTATTCAATGCACAAATTCCGGAATACAAGAGGACAATAAACATACCCCAATATCCCAAGGGAAAAGATGGAAAACCTGACAAGACCAAAAAGCCCACACTGGTACAAAAGGAAGTTAAGGTTCCATTTCATTTCTATATAAAGTTGAAGAATCAGGCTACCGGAGAAGTTGTTGAGTACAACTCACCAATGCCTGAAGGCGTTGTTAACTTTTATTCTTTTACCATGCCACTTGCTCCTGGAAAATTTTCTGGAGTAATTGCCATATCTCCGCTCGATTTTGCAACAGATAAAATAGCAACCCACTATTTTGAGACTACGGTTCCAGATTTTGCGGCAGAATCTAAAAAGTTGACGTACACTGAACCCATGTTTATTAAATCACTACATCCCTATAACTCCCAGCAATTGGTATTTACAGTCATGAAAAACACCTTTTTAATGGGAAGGGCTCTTGTGGATGCAATTCTCACAAATACTTTCTCGAAAACGGATGTACCAAGACTTGTCATGTATTTACTTGGAACAAAAAAAGACTCAAAAACAGGAAAGCCCCTTGTGGAAATGGATTTTA
The DNA here is from genome assembly GCA_027064125.1 of Acidobacteriota bacterium. Lineage (GTDB taxonomy): Bacteria > Acidobacteriota > JAAYUB01 > JAAYUB01 > JAMOQF01 > JAMOQF01. The sequence goes on along the minus strand of JAMOQF010000067.1, from coordinate 9,691 downwards.
AAATAAAAAATCACAGGGGAAAAGATGTGGCAAAATATAAACCCATAAAACTTCAGAGAAATATAATTGTTCAGCCACTTTCATTTAAATCACTAAAATCTGGAAATTACAGTATAGTTTTAAAGGTCAAGGATCTAATTGGAAAGAAAAAAACAGAAATAAAGATACCATTCACCTTAAAGTAATTTTTATGGGGGGATTACTTCTCCCCCATAAAAATTTTTAAACTCCTGTTACTCAACCTTCCATCATACCAGAAGGATCTGATTGAAAGTGTGTGATTTTTGCCAGTTTTAGTGGGAATTCTAAACTCATTTGAAAAGGTATACCCAAAGATTTTTCCATCCAAATAAATAAGATAGCCGGCTACAGGATAATATGGGGTCTCCAACTTTATCAAATAGTCTTTTTCAACTTTTTTTACCTTAAACCTTATGGGTGGAAATAGTTTAATTTTCTTTCTCAAATCCCTTTTCTTCTTAAATTTAATCTGAAAATCATTTATCCCATTTTTTGCAGCCAAAAGAATCACTTCAAGCCATCTGCCGTGATCCACAATTTCATATTTCCCACTGAACTTTATGCTTGCCACCTCCCACTCTCCCATGTGATATGAGAAAAACAGGGAATCCCTTTCTCCTTTTATTAGATTTAATTTCATCTTAAATCCATTTTCTCTTTTCACAATTTCTTTGATATCCTCAACACTCTGAACAATATGCCTACTTGTTGCTATTAAAGATGGTGTATCCCTTACCTCAGAAATCACAAAAACACCAACCCCTTCTGGAGGTGCATCAATATAAAATCTCTTCTTTACAATTCCAAGATACTCTTCATGCCAGAAATCAAAAATGTGATATTTTCTCTCTGAAGAAAGTCCAATTTTAGAAAAATCCAGAAATTTCCCCTTCAATTCCTCACTAAAATTAAAATATGCAACAACATCATAGGATAAAATTGAATTTTTAATTTTCAAATCCCAGATGGGTATATCTCTATTTATGGGATAGAGGTTAACCGGATATATATTTTGTGGGGGAAGAATTTTCTTTATGAGTTCTACGCGCTTTTTTGAAAGTTCCACCATCTTATCTGAAAGCATGAGGACTTCCCCGGTCATGCCAAGGAGTGTAGCCCATGCCATTGCCGTTTCATAGGAAATTGGTGGTCTCACCATGAGGACATCAGGATCAGAATACCAGACAATGTTGTGCAAAAAATACCACCTGAGGGTTGATCTAAAGGCTATTTGAAATCCATTAAAACCACACCTCACATCTTTTCCTATTCTCGAACCATTGAAAATTCCAATTCCCTCAATGGGTGTTCCCCAACAACCCAGTAAAAAAACATCATTTCCCATAAATTTCTTTATAAAAGAAAGCATCCTCCTAAATTTCCTTAAGGATTTTCTCTTTTTATACTCTTTAATGGCTTCAGGTTCACCATCAAGTTTTACATATTTAAATCCCCACCTTTTTATCTTGCTAAAGATTTGCTTCAAATATACATATTTCTCATCCACTGGCAAATACAGGCATTTTCCAAGCCAACTTGAAGGTGAAAGGGAAATATAATTTTTAAAATTTCCATATTTCACATCAGTTCCGAAGGGAGAAATCCAGATTCCGGGCAAAAACCCCTTTCTCCTGATGGCTTTACACAACCTCCCCATCCCAAATTTCTTAAAGTCGGGCTTTAACTCAAACCAGTTTCTGCTCTTTTCCCTACAACACTGCCAGCCACAATCTATTTGAATGTATTTTAAACCATATCCCTTTAAATTTTTTGAGAACCAATTTAGATTTTCAAGGATGTCACAAGGGGTTATACTTGCCGTATAGTAGTACCAGGAGCACCATCCTGAAGGAGGGGATGGGAAATACCTTTTATCAATTGGAGAAAAAAACCTAATTCCGAGGTCATTTTTATAATAGTTATTTATCCTCTTCCCCTTTTCCAATAGGACATCATCTTTAATCATGTAAAGTCCTTCTGCAACTCCATTAAAATTTCCCCTGCAATTTAAAAAGAACACATCCCCACCTCTTTTTAAGACAGCCGGCAACTTCTGTGGATAAAAGAAGTACAAAAAAAAGGAGAAAAAAAGTAAGATAAACTCAATTTTTCTCATTTAAAAAAAGCACCTCCAGAGCCCTTAAAATGGAAATAATTGTATCAATCATTAAATTTCTTCCTTCAAAGACAAATTCATCCATATCACTTTCAAGTTCAGCCTTTAAAAAATCAAATATTAAACTCACATCCCTTGTTTCAAACACCGCTACACTTTTTTCTTCAACAGATTTTACAATATCCAGCAATTCGGAAAACCCCATTTTTTTCAGTTTCACCTCCGTTTCTTCTTCAAAAAATTTCAAGAGGAGAAAACTATAAAAATACAACAACTCATCCTCTTTATTCTCCAGAAATATCTTTTCATACACTGAGTTTATAAGAGCGTAAAAGGCTGGTTGTCTTTTTTTTAATTCCTTTGCGGAAAACTTCATGTCCCCCTTTGAAACTTCTACAACCTCTTCATCAAACCTGTTGTAAAAATTCTTAAACTTTTCAAGCATATTTCCTCCCAACTGTTAACATTTTTAAATCTCATTTTTACACCATCTAAATAATAATTATAGTGGACTATAAAAAAATCTTAATGTAAAATTTATGGTGATAAAAATTCAGGAGGGATTTATATCCATGGAACAACTTATAAAAAATATTCAGGAAAAGTTATCCGAATTTAAAATAGATGGATGGCTTTTCTATGATTTTCACAACAGGGATCACATAGCCCACAGAATCCTGAAGTTAAAACCGGGATTTACCACAAGGAGGTGGTATTACTTTATCCCGGCAAAAGGTGAACCAGTAAAATTGGTACATTCAATTGAACAGGGAAAACTTGATTCTCTTCCAGGGAAAAAACTGGTATATCTTCCATGGACAGAGCAACAACAACTTTTAAGGGAAATCTTATCAGGGCACAAAAAAGTTGCCATGCAGTACTCACCAGAAAATGCTATTCCCTATGTATCACTTGTGGATGGTGGAACAATAGAACTTGTTCAGAAAATGGGAGTTGAAGTGGTCTCCTCTGCAGATTTAATTCAATTTTTTGAAGCAGTAATAGATGTTGAAGGATACAAAAGTCATATGGATACAGGAAAGATTATCCATCAAATAAAAGATGATGCATTCAGAAAAATAAAGGAAAAAATTGAGAAGGGGGAAAAAACAACTGAATATGAAATTCAACAATTTATTGTAAAGAAATTTGAAGAGAACAATTTAACCTGTGAAGAAGAGTATCCAATAGTGGCGGTTAATGAAAATTCAGGGAATCCCCACTATGAGCCAACAGCGGCGAAAAGTTCAGAAATTAAAGAGGGGGATTTTGTTTTAATAGATCTATGGGCAAAAAATAAAAAACCTGGAAGTATTTATTATGATATCACATGGGTGGGGTTTGTTGGAGAGAAAATTCCCCCCAAAATAGTGGAAGTCTTTGAAATTGTGAGAGATGCAAGGGATAAAAGCGTAGAATTCATTGAAGAAAAATTTGACAGAGGTGAACCTGTATATGGATGGGAAGTGGACAAGGTTTGCAGGGATTACATTGAATCCAAAGGATATGGAAAATATTTCATACACAGGACAGGACACAATATAGGTGAATATGTACATGGAAATGGTGTAAACATAGACAATCTGGAAACCCAGGATAGGAGACAGTTGATACCAAATATATGCTTTTCCATAGAACCGGGAATTTATCTCAAGGATTTTGGTGTCAGAAGTGAAATAGATGTATTTATAAGGGAAAATTATAAAGTTGAGGTAACAGGCCCCAAACAAATGGAAATTATTAAAATAATGAATTTATAGGAGTTATCATGCAAATATATCTCTATTTGATAATAGCATATCTCCTTGTACTTCTTGGATTTAACTTCTACAGATCCAGAAAGGTCAAAAATCAAGAAGATTTCATGGTTGCCGGAAGAAGCCTTTCTCTGAAGGTTATGGTATTTACACTGATTTGCACATGGATTGGTTCAGGAACTTTTATTGGAGGCGCTGAGTTTGCAGCAAAGGCTGGTTTTAGCAGTTTGTGGATGCCCGCAGGTGCTTGGGTGGGGATTATAATAATCTATTTTCTGGCCGGAAAAATCAGAACCTTTGGACAGTACACAATTGGAGACATACTTGAAGTCAGATATGGAAAATTTGCAAGAATTTTTGGGGCAATAGCCCTTATTATAAGTTTTACTGCAATAGTGAGTTATCAGTTTAAAGCAGGGGGATTTATCTTAGATATAATCACCGACCATGCAATAAACACACAAATGGGGACTATCTACACCGCAATATTTGTAATAATCTTTACTGCATCAGCGGGAATGCTTGCAGTTGCCTATACTGATTTACCCAATGGAATAATTATTGTTCTGGCATGTATCATATCTCTACCTTTTACATATTTTGCCTCTGGGGGAATGGCAAATGCAGTAAAAGTTCTACCCCACAGCCATTTTACCCTTTTTGGAGGCTTTGGAAGCCATCCCACATTAAAAGTTGGAGCCTATTTCCTATCCACAATGCTCCTTCTTCTTGGAATACAGAGTATGTATCAAAAATTTTACAGCGCAAAATCTCCAAAAGAGGCAAAGCAGTCAGTTATACTCTGGGTTATAGGGACAATAATCGTTGAAAGTGTGGTGGTATTTATTGCAGTATTTGCATCTGTCAAGTTCTGGCCCCAGATTTCAGAATTCATCAGTAGTGGTGGAAAAAGTGGTGTTGATCCCGCTGCAATAGTTTTACTTGCAGCAAGAAAACTTGTGCCAACATGGGTGGGAGTCTTTTTGCTTGCAGCAGCATGTGCAGTTGTTTTATCAACCGGTATGAATTATCTTTTATCACCTACAACAAACATGATAAGGGATATCTACCAGAAATTTATAAACAAGGATGCATCTCAAAAAAGTGTTGTATTATTACAGAAAATTCTAATTGTAATCCTTGGTATATTTGCATTATATGCCGCACTAAATCTTGAATCTGTTTTAGAAACGGCATACTTTGCCTATACAATCTATGGAGTTGCAATAACCCCTGCATTAATTGCAGCCCTTGCCTGGAAAAGAGCCACCAAACTTGCTGGAAATCTTTCCATAATTCTGGGAACTGTTGCGGTGGTATTTTTAAAACTAATTGGATATATCTATCCACACATAATGGTACCCTTTAACAATCCCAATGGGGATCCATGGGGAATTCCCATAATCTATCCATCAATTATAATCTCCCTTGGCACACTTATTTTAGTTAGTTATCTTACACCACCTCCATCTAAGGAAGTGCTAAAAACCTTTTTTCCAGATTTAAAGGAAAGTGAAAAATGAAGTATTTAATCATCTCAGATATACATGGAAACTACATAGCCCTGAAAGAGGTTTTAAAAGAAGCTGAGAAGTACGGCTGGGATGAGGTTTTAATCTTAGGGGATATAGTGGGTTACTACCCCTATCCCAATGAAGTTGTAAAAGAGGTTAGAAAACTCTTAAATGGAAATAAATTATATAAAGATGCCATAATAAGGGGGAATCACGACAAGGTATGTTCCGGTATAGAAGAAGGATATACCTTTAACAACAACGCCTATAGAAGCGCCATGTGGACAAAGGAATTCTTAAGACCTAAAAATAGAAAATTTTTGTATGAACTTCCCAAAGGGCCTAAAAGGATAAATGATTTAATCACAATTTGCCATGGTTCTCCAATGGATGAGGATTACTATATACTTTATGAACAGGACGCCTTCGCAAGTTTTTACTCAGTGGAAACTCAATTTTGCTTCTTCGGACATACTCACATTCCCGGACTATTTGAACTTGACACCCAGAGTGGAAATTTCAGTTATTTTATTCCAAAGGATACCTCCCTTTTTAAACTCAATATGGATGAAAAATACAAATACCTGATAAATCCCGGTTCTGTGGGACAACCCAGGGACTACAATCCAAAGGCGGCATTTGTGATATTTGACAGTGACAGCGGAGTACTATTATTTAAAAGGACAAAATACAATATTGATAGTGTTATGAGAAAAGTTCAGAAAGACAACCTCCCCATCTTTCTTGCAGAAAGGCTCAAAAGCGGGGTTTAAATTTTAATCCTTTTAGGAAAATATACATCTAATTAAACCTGGGGTAAAAAATGAGTGTAAATATTAGAAAAATCCAACTGGAAAAACTGATTTTCGAAGAGTTAAGTTGCATAGTACCCTATGAAATGGAAGATCCCCGGGTTGTGGACATTGAAATTACGAGGGTGGAACTTTCAAATGATTTGAAAAAAGTTAAAGTATTTTTTATATCAAGGGGAAATAAGGACCATGAACTTGAAGAAGAAATCCTAAATAGGGCTTCAGGCTTTATAAGATTTCAAATATCAAATGCCATACTTCTTAAAAAAACCCCAAAATTTCTTTTCTTTTTAGATGAAAAACTGCAGGAGGAAATTGAAGATGAGTAAAAAACATGGATTTTTCTGGTACCTTTCAATATTTTTTTCAATCATAGCACTAATTTGTCTCTTTTTTGTTTTAAGCCTTATATTTTTTCCGGACAATCCAATTCTTAAGACAAAAACACCTGAAAAAGTTGAAATGGTAAAGGCAAAAAAATCCCAAAAAGTTGAAAAAATAATGGAAAAATTAAAAAATGAAAAAAATAAAAGAGGGGAAGATAAAAGTAAAAATCAGGATAGGCCAAAAGAAAAAGATATTTCCCAAAACTTTGAAAAAAAAGATTTTTCAATAAAAATAAGTGAAGAGGAATTAAATGAACATCTTAAATATATTGCAGAAAAAAATAATTTAAGGGATCAGGGAATAAGAAACATCTATGTAGCTCTTGGCCCCGGACGAATAACCGGGTATTTCACTATAGATTCTCAAAAAGTAAGGGAGAATGTAAAAAGAAAACTTCCCTTATCCATCAAGGGAGATATAGATGTAAAACTTGAAGGACACTTTTTAAAAGCAGGAAACCTTAACTACTTCAAAATAGACTCTGTTCAAATTGGGAGGATACCACTAATAGATGGGCTCAAGGAAAGGTTTATTCAGAAACTTTTAAGTAAAAACAAATTACTTTATCTATATTCATCCCAAAATGGAATACGCCTCCCGGGAAAAATCAAAGACATAGAAGCAAGTTCAAGTTACCTCGCCATTAATCTTTACGAAAACTAAAATTTATAAAAAAATAAACTATTGACATGTTTTCTCCACTGTTTTATAAGAATAGTATAGACTGAATTATTAATAAGGAGGAGTTATGTTTTTTATAAAAAAGAAGAAAAAAGATGAACCTATTATTACCCTTGGAATTTCTGAATCAGTTTCTCCAGAAAAAAAGGAAGAACTTGCAAATGAAGAAGTGGAAGTCGTAGAAGAATATGAAGTTGTAGAAGAAGTTGAAGAAAGTCTAACAAATGAACCTGCTGAAGAAGTTCCTGAAGCAACTGAAGAAAAAGAAAAAACCAGTGAAATAAAAAAGAGGGTTTTAGAAAAACATGCAAAATTTTTTAAAGAGACGCTCGATGAAATGCCCGAAGAAGAAGTTGAAGTGGAAGAGGCCACCGAAACAGAAGAAGAAATTGAGGAAGAATATGAAATTGAAGAAGAAATAGAGGAAGAAACTCCCGAAGAAGAGTCTCAGGAAGAAAGCGTAGAAGAATCCATTTTTGGAGAAGAAGTAGAAGAAGAGGAAAAAACCATCCAGTGCCCATATTGTTTGAGATATATACCTGAAAATTCTACACGTTGTGAATTTTGTGGAAATGTCTTGACAGCACATGGAATTAGCACAGAAACAGAAAAGTCTAAACTTTCCAGCGTATCAGACAATACAGAAATACTTCAGAAAAGCAAAAAACCTAAAATCACTGCTGAAACTACCATATTTCTACCAGCAAAACTCTGCTTGATATCACCTGAAGATGAAACTGTTGAGAGAATATTTACACTATCCATGGGTAAAACCTCCATAGGTAGAGATCCTTCAAATAAACTCTCTTTTCCAGATGAGACTTTTATTTCAAGACATCACTGTACAATCACATATCAGAAATACCAATATGTGATAAAAGATTTAAATAGTGCAAATGGAACTTATGTTAACGATGTTAAAATAAAAGAAACAGTCCTGAGGGATGGAGATATAATACAGATTGGCGCACTCAGATTTCTATTTGAAGACCCCATGGAACAACAGAAGAAAAGAAAATAAGTAATACTTGAATTAGTTTAAAAAATAGATTATCATTTTCTTTTAATGTAATAGGAGTTTTAACGATGGAAGGCAATATTGTTCTCTATGATGATGAATATCAAAAGATAAAGGAAATTATACAGCGGTTAAATGAAGAAGCCAATGCAAGAGTAGTCTTTTTAGTAGATAAAAATGGACAACAAATAGCAGCCTGTGGAGAAATTGAAAATTTAGATACCACATCACTGGCTTCTTTAACCGCAGGTAATGTCGCGGCTACAGATGGGCTTGCGAAATTAATAGGGGAAAAGGAATTCTCCATCCTTTTCCACGAAGGGGAAAGGGATAATATTCACATATCCCTTGTGGGGAAAAGGGTGATATTAGTTGTAATTTTTGATCAGAGGTCATCCCTTGGTCTTGTCAGACTCAGGGTAAAGAGGGCATCAATAGAACTTGAAAGAATATTTGATGCAATAGTCAAAAAAGTGGAAGAAAAGCAAAAAGAAGGTGAAAATATTGAAACACCTTTTGCTGAAATAACCGATGAAGATATAGACAATCTTTTTTCTCCATAAATTTTATAATTAATTAACTTCTACGGGGTGAAAAATTGACTTTTATAAATTATGCAGCAAGAGAGATACATTGTAAAATTGTTTATTATGGACCTGGACTTGGTGGAAAAACCACTAATATTCAATATATTTACGATGTAACAAATTCTGAATCCAAGGGAAAACTCATTTCCCTTGCCACTGAAACTGATAGAACTCTTTTCTTTGACTTTTTACCCCTTGATCTTGGAACCATAAGGGGATTTAAAACGAGATTTCATCTATATACCGTTCCAGGACAGGTCTTTTACGATGCAAGCAGAAAACTCATTCTAAAGGGTGCCGATGGCGTTATCTTTGTAGCTGATTCCCAGGAAGAAAGGATGGACGCAAATATAGAAAGTCTTTCCAATCTTAAAGTAAACCTTAAAGAAAATGGCTTTGATATAATGACAATTCCCTATGTACTACAATTAAATAAAAGAGATCTACCTTCTGCAATGCCAGTAGAAGTGCTTTTAAAGGAACTAAGGGTAAAAGATGAGCCCTATTTTGAGGCAATTGCGATTAAGGGAATTGGAGTCCTCGAAACCCTAAAGGCAGTTGCAAAACAGGTAATTTTGAAACTTAAAAAGGGTGAGTCATAAAGACTCACCCTTAATCATACAATGGAATTATCTCACCTATTTAATTGTATAGAGGCTTATCTTTGGATCCGCAATCATGCTCTTTTCAAAAATTACCAAATACTTCCCCTTAACATTTATTCCAGGATTTTTAAATCCCTTTATTCTATTCCTCTCAACAATCTTTTTACTGTCAAGGTTAAAACAAAGAAGATTA
>JAMOQF010000066.1 GCA_027064125.1 Acidobacteriota bacterium | reverse complement strand
AAGTTTGTAATTTCCAATTCCATAGGGTATCTTTTTCATATTTTAAATTATAACAGAAATTTTAGGGTTATAAGAAATTTTTTTATGGTGTTTAACAAACAAGTAAATTGATGGGAAAATAAAATAGTGTCATCCAATGTAAGAAAAACAGTGCCAGACAAAAAATTTTTCTCTTTTCTCTATATAAACCCACGGTAGGGATTGTGTGGGGGTATTTCTGCCTGATACATTTTGACCCCACTTCTTTTTTTCTTACCCGCCTAACATATTTGCCTGGCACCTTTTCCAATTTTCGCTGTGAAATTTGAAGAGAAAGTTGGTGGATAAATATTTTCTATATTATTATTTTCCAGATACAAAATTCTGGGTATGAATCATTTTTCAGATAAAAAAAAATTTAAAAATTCCTCTATCGCACAATAGAAATTTAAGAGTCCAAGGGATGAAATCATTCCCCTAAAATAATTACTGAGTAAAATCTTCCTTAAAAAATAAAACTCCTTAACAAAATAATTATTATTCCATATTACATCTATCCATGGAACTGCAAGTAAAATAAATCCAGCAAAGAAACTGAATACCACAAACAAAATCAAATTAAACTCCTGAAGAATTCTTTTCTCACTCAATTTGTACTAACTCTTCCCCTTTAAATAATCAATTTTAGTGGCCACATCCATAAAGGACACATCCTCTTCATAAATCTCACTGAAAAGTTCAAGTGCCTTCTTAAACTCTCCCATTTTCTCATAGGCAACAGCCATATCATATTTTAAAGCCATATACTCATGTTTTTCACCACCTTTACTCTTAAGTCCCTTCTCACTCCACTTAATTGCAGAATTAAAAAGTCCCTTATCCAAGAAACACATGCTCAACATATGGCAAACCTTTCTATAATCTTCACTATCAATATTATCCTTAACCACATTGTAGGCTTTCTGAAATTCCTTTACTGCATCGTCAATAAGCGACATTTCTTTATAGGCTATTCCAAGATCGTAGTGTGTAGAGAAATTGCCATTTTCACTGGAAACTTCTTCTTCACCCTCCTCCATATCAGAAAAGACTTTTTCAGCTTCCTTTACAATATCTGAAAATATATTGTGTATCTCCTGCAATTTTGAAGCAGGCTCTTCCATTGCAATAAAAGTGCTCTTTTTATTTATAAGTTCAAGTTCATTGGTATCAGAAGAGACATCTTCATTCACCACCTCTTTCTGTTCCACCTCTTTTTCTTTACTTATTAATTCAAAACTTGAATCTATTTCATCTTCAATATTAGCAGAACCAATTGTATTGAAAACATCAATATTAACCTCATCAGGAGAAATTTCACTTATAACATTCTCTTCATGAACTGGTTCAAATGTCACCTCTTCCACTGAGACTTTAGATTGAGCAATATTTTCTTTTATTTTATTATCAACAATGGGTTCAGATTTCTCGACGCTTGCCTGAGGCATGATCTTTTCTATTTCCTTTAACCTCTTTTCAATTTCAGGATGATTCCCAAATTTTTCCCTCAAATGCTCAATGCTTTCCTGGGCTTCAGGATACAAACCAATTCTCAAAAAGAAATCTACTTCCTCAATACCATCTCTTAGTTCCGGATCCATTTTTGATTCAGAAACTATTTCCTCAACTTTTTCAGCAGATACATCCCCTCTCTCTTTTTTCTCTTCTTCAACCTTCTTACCCTCTTCCTCAGTACTGATATCTTCAAGAAAAGAAAATTCTATTTCACTTCCCACAGTTTCAGTTAGTTTTTTAAGTAAATCGTCATCCAGTTTTTCACTTCGGGATACACTAACACTCTTATCTGACTTTTTCTTGGAAGGAACCTTCTCCTCTTCTTTTTTTTCCTCTTTCTTTTCCTCTTTCCTTTTCTTAACTTCACTTTTACTTTTCTTAAAAGAACTTAAGACATCATCCAGCCCCCCTATTGAACGAAGGGTTTCCTCAAGTTTTAGTTCCACATCTGTTTCTTCTACACCTATCAACTTCTTTTTCCCTTTATCTATGGTGGGGACATCCTCCTTTAAAGCACCTTCTTTCTTTTCCTCTTCAAAAGGTTCAAATATTTTTTCCCCTTCAATTTTTATTTTATCCTCAACATCAGAAGGAATTTCCTCAATATTTATTTCTCCAGTCTGCCCAAGTCTCTCAAGTTCTATAATTGGCTCCTCTTCTCTTGAGACTTCCTTAAAGTTATCTATATTCAAATCCTCAAGTGAAATTTCTTCAGTTGATCCACTCCTTTCCTCTTCAAAAATTTCTTCAAGATTAGCAGCAGAGCCAATATCAGCAAGTTTGCTTATGTCATATTCCTCACCCTTTTCAACCTCCTCCAATTCTTCCAGTTCAATTTCCTCAACACCAATTTCTTCATCCCCGAAAATTGCATCCTGCGTCACTAATTTCTCCTCAAGAGAAGGTGACATTTCCATTGCACGCTCTCTATACTCCCTTGCCCTTTCAAGTTCACCATTTTTTTCATAAATTTTAGCAATATCCAGAAACAATTTTGCAGCATCTTCTTTATTTCCCTCTTCATCATAAAGCGAGGCAAGTTTTTCAATTAACTTTATATTTTCAGGCTCCTTTTCTATTTTATCCTTTAACTTATTCTTTGCTTTTTCAATTAAGCCATATTCCTTTAAAAGATCTATTTCCAGTAAAACATCTTCAGTGGTCTTAACCTTTTTCAAGGTGGCAGTTCCAAGTTCCTGAGTTGGAAATTCAAATGACTTAGTACTTTCACCTTCCTCAACCCCTGGAGGTACATATGGTTCATTTGGGAAAAGCCTGGTAAAAAATTCCCTGTGAAGTTTTAAATACTCTTCGTTTGAAAAATCATTTGACAAAAGCTCCTCAACCGCAGCAAGTCCTTCCTTATATCTCCCCGTTTTCAAAGCCACATTTACAAATTTTTCCATGGTCTTTATGTAATTTCCGAAATCCTCTCTTTTCTTATAAAGAGAAGCAAGTCCGAGATAGGCCTCAACATTGTCGGGATCATTTTCAAGTATAGTTTCAAAAAACTCCACCAATTGCTGAACCTTTTTTTGCTCAATGGCTTTGGAAACAATCTTTTTTAAATTTTTCGCTGCAAGGTCGTACTCTTCAAGGGTTATAGCAGCCCTTGCAAAATCCAGAAATATATTTATCTTATCACTATTTACCTCAAATATTTCATCAAAAAGCTTTTCAGCCTTTTCAAGTTCCCCCAAAAATAAATAGTTGTGTCCCAGAAGTTCTTTTATTTCAATATTATCTGGATCCTCACTATATGCCTTTTCAAGTATCGGGGTAATATACTCAAAATCTCTCCTCTGAATAGATATTTTAAAAAGCAATTTCAACAAAACAATATTAGTTGGATCAATTTCAAGTGCAATCTTAGCAGCATTAAAGGCCTTCTCCACCTCTCCATTGTTAAGCAAAATCTTTGCAGCGTTCAAATAAGATTCAAGCGCATTTTCAACCTGATTTAATTTTAAAGAGAGTTCAGCAAGTTTCAAGTGGATATTGGGATCATCACCACTTAAACCAGCAACCTTTTTATAAACCCTATATGCCTTTGCAAAACTATTTTGCTTTAAATAAATCTTACCAATATCAGCATAGGTTTTTTTAGCATCAGCAAGTAAACCATTTTTTGAAAAGAGATCTGCAAGATTTTCAAGCACTTCCACATCATTTGGATTTATTCTACTAATTTTCTTGTATACCGCTATCGCTTTTGAATAAAAACCATCTTCAGCATATTTTTTTGCTACTTTTTTAAAATAATCTGTGGCTCTTAATTTATCCCCAAGTTGAATATATAAATCACCTACAGTATTCAAAGTGTTGAGATCGTCAGGATTGGTCTTTAAAATCTTCTCATATTCCCTTATGGCATTCTCGATCTTACCCTGAGAAACATATTTTTGAGCATTTCTAATAATTTTATCTTTATTCATAATAACCTACTATATATTACATTTTTAACAGGGGAAAAAGTCCTCCTGTGAATGGGAGAAATACCTATTTCATTTAAGGCAGCAAGATGTTTTTTAGTTCCATATCCCTTATTTACTTCAAATTCATATTCAGGGTATAATTTGGAATAACTAATCATTTTATCATCTCTATATACCTTTGCAAGTATTGAAGCAGCAGCAATGTTCAAAGAAAGTGCATCTCCTTTTACAATAGGTATGATATTACCAAAACTGAGTTTAGGAGCAGCATTTCCATCCACAAGGCAAATGTCAAACTTACAACTAATACTTTCCATTGCTTCAGCCATACCAAAAATGGTTGCCCTTAAAACATTCATCCTATCTATTTCTTTTGGAGAAATTTCAACAATTGAATAGTCCAGAGCCTTTTCCTTAATAAGGGCATACAACTCTCTTCTTTCTTTAGGAGTTAACTTTTTGGAATCTATGATTGACGAATTTCTATAATAAGGTGGAAAAACAACTGCAGCCACAACCAAAGGACCTGCAAGAGAACCTCTTCCCGCTTCATCAACACCACAAACCACTTTACCCCCACACAAATCCTCAACAGGATAAACTAAGTCTCTTTTAGCAAAAAGTTCCATCACAACTTGATTTTATAACAAAAGTAGAAAAAAATAAATAGAATTTTACCTTCTTACTTCTTTTAATCTTGCAGCCTTTCCTCTTAAATTTCTAAGGTAATACAATTTTGCCCTTCTAACTTTTGCGTGTCTCTTAACCTCAATTTTATCAACCACAGGGGAGTGAATTGGAAAAATTCTCTCAACTCCATATCCTGAAGAAGTTTTCCTTACGGTGATGGTTTCTCTAACACCACCATGTTTTTTGGCTATTAAAACACCTTCAAAAACCTGGATTCTTTCCTTTTCTCCCTCTTTAATTTTAACATGCACCCTCACTGTATCGCCTATTCTCAGTTGGGGCAAATCTTCCTTCATATATTCTTTTTCTACGAAATCTAAAGGATTCATCTTTACCTCTCTCCTTCCTTAAATTTCAAATATTTTTTGTATAGATCAGGTCTCCTATCTCTGGTATCAGATATTGACCTATTTAATCTCCAGTTTTCAATCTCTTTATGATTTCCACTTAAAAGAACCTCCGGTACCTTCATACCCATAAATTCAGCAGGCCTTGTATAGACAGGAGGTTCAAGTAAAAAATTTTCAAAGGACTCATTTCTTACACTCTCTTCTTTACCCACAACGCCAGGTAAAAATCTAACTGTTGCCTCAATTACAGCCATGGCAGCCACTTCACCACCATTAAGAATGAAATCTCCTATGGATATCTCTCTGTGAACGTATTTTTCAACTATCCTTTCATCAATTCCCTCATATCTGCCACAGATAAAAATAAGATCTTCATATTTAGAAAGATCCTTAGCCACAGTAGAATCAAACTTTTTGCCCCTCGGTGTCAAATAAATAACATGAGAACCATTCTCAAGTATATCTTCCAGAGCCCTTGCGATGGGTTCAGGTTTTAAGACCATCCCCTCGCCACCACCATAGGGCCTATCATCAACCACTTTATGCCTATCATAGGCATAGTCTCTTATGTCAACAACCTTAACCTCTAAAATTCCCCGATCAACTGCCTTTTTTATTAGTGATGTATTAAAAAAGGATTTTAAAAGGTCGGGGAAAATTGTTAAAACTTTTACTTTCATCTATTCAGGATAATTTATCAACAACAGCTGTCTATAAATTTCTCCATCAACAACTATTTTCTTTTCAGGATAAACTTCTTTAATAAATTTTGAAATGAAGGGCAGTTCTATTTCCTTTTTTTTATCTTCCTCCACAATCCTTAATATGGGATAGTCATTCCCTTCAAAAATAACAGATACTCTGCCAAAGAACTCCCCATCTTCACTTTCAACCCTACAACCAAGAAGATCACAGAAATAATATTCACTTTCACCCGTTTTACTCAACTCATCCCTATAAACAAAAAGAGAACAATTCCTTAAATTTTCTGCATCATTTCTCGTATCCACACCCTGGAAATGGAGAATCAATCTCCCTTTTTTATTGCCATTTATCCCGGAAATAAAAACATCTCTCTCCACACCATTCCCAGAGATGACTAACCTCTTACCCTCAACAAAAACATCAGGGTCGTCACAGTATATTTCAACCGTGACATCCCCCCTGATGGAATGTGGTTTTACTATTTTACCTACTAAAATTAGGTCCTTTTCCACCTTATTCTAAAATTTCAAGCACAAATCTCTTGTGCATCTTCATACCAGCCGCACCCAAAATAGTCCTTATGGCACGAGCTGTCTTTCCCTGCTTTCCTATAACCTTTCCCAGATCTGATGGAGCAACTCTAAGCTCCAGAACTGTTGTTTGTTCACCCTCTACTTCTGTTACCTGTACCTGATCAGGGTGATCAACAAGTACTTTCGCAATCATTTCTAATAGCTCTTTCATAACTCCTCCTGAAAATGAAATTTAATTATTTCTCTTCTTGAGACTGTTCTCTTCTACGAGCCCTTGTTATGAGTTTTCTAACAGCCTCTGTAGGTTGGGCTCCCCTTTCAATCCAATAGGATATTCTATCCTTCTTTAACACAATAACATCTGGATCTGGCAGAGGATTGTAATATCCCACTATCTCTACAAATCTACCATCCCTCGGTGCTGTTTTCTCAGCCACCACCACTCTGTAAAAGGGTTTCTTTTTTGTCCCTTTCCTTGTCAACCTAATTGCTAACAACTCACCCTCCAAAAATCAAAATTCAGCGATATATATAATCACAACTTTTCATATATTGCAAGTTTTTTTTCTAAAATTTTCTTCTTCTCTCTTTTCCAATCTCAGCAATATACAAAATATCTTTCTTAAAAATAAACTTATTGGGAGAATTTTCAACCGTAACCCTTATGAAATTCTTGTCATAATATTCAATCCATCCCTTCACTTCTGTACCATCCTTTAATTTTACAAGTACAAGGGACCTTTCCTCACTTTTTCTGGAAATAAATTTAACTTCTTTCAGTGTCACCTCCTTGGGAGCCCTCTTCTCAGTAACCTTTGACTTATGAACCCACTCTTCCTTTAATTTTTCAAGTTCCTCTTTAGATGGCTTTATTAGTTCTCGCATTTAAACACCTCTTAAATTAACTCTTCTTTATCTTTAATATAATAGGATTTCCCAAAAATTTAAAGCTTTTTCTTAACTGATTTATAATAAATCTTTCATCCGAAGCTTTAACCTTCTTTTTGTTTTTCACAAATACAACAAACTTAGGAGGAGCAACCCCCACCTGAGTTATATATTTTACATCCTTACCGGCACTTGAAACAAACTCCATATCCCTTTTTGCAATTAATTCCCTGAAAAACCTGTTGAGTTCAGAAGTCTGTATTCTCTTATATCTTTCTTCCATGACCTTCTCAATGAGGGGGAAAACTTTAAAAACATTTTTTCTATACAAAGCAGATATAAACTGTAATGGAGCAAAATCAGCAAATTTTAACTTTTCCCTCAAATTCAGTTCAAATTTCTTACCGTCAATGGATTTATTGCTAAAAAGGTCATATTTATTTCCAAGTATTATAAGCCCTTTTCCAGATTTAACCGCCATTGAGGCTATTGTGGCATCGTGGTGAGTTACTCCCCTTGACACATCAATCATTAAAAGTGCCACATCCGCTCTTTCAATGTGCTTTTTAGCAAGAACAACGCTTACTTTTTCCGCCTTCATTTCAACTTTACTCATTCTCCTTATTCCAGCAGTGTCAATGAAAACAAATTCTTTACCCTTATACCTCACTGAAACGTCCACACAATCTCTCGTGGTCCCGGGTATCTCACTTACAATTACCCTCTCAGAATTTAACAGGCTATTTATAAAAGATGACTTTCCAGAATTTGGCTTTCCAATTACTGCAATTTTTATTCCACTATCTTTATCCTCTGAAAATTCTACATTAGGAATAAATTTAAATACATATTCAAATAAATCGTAAAGTCCCCTCTTATGCTCAGCAGATATGGGGAAAATTTTGTCAACCCCCAACTCATAAAATTCCGCTACCCTCACTTCATGTTGTGGCACATCAACTTTGTTTGCTGCAACGACAAAATTTTTACCGGATTTCTTCAACAACCTGAAAATTTCCATGTCAAGGGGATGCAATCCAGACTTTGCATCAACTATTTGTATCACAAAATCAGATTCTTCTATGGCCACCCGGGCATGCTTTAAAATCTCAGAAACAATTAAATCTCTTTCATCTGGAACCATCCCACCAGTATCAACTATCTCAAATCTTCTTCCGTCAAACTCAACTTCAGAGTATATTCTATCCCTCGTTATCCCCTCCTCATCCCCCACTATTGCCCTCTTCCATCCCACTATGGCATTAAATAGGGTGGATTTACCTACATTTGGCCTACCAACTATTGATACTCTGGGAAGCGTCTTTTTTTTCATTTTAAAGTCCCAAAGATAAACTTTTGCAATCTCTTTTTTAAAAATTTGCACCTATTTAATGTTCCCTTTACCATATCTTTCTTCCCTTCAGGTAACCCACCTTCCACTCCCTTTAATCTATCCTGGCATACAATAAGGCATCTGTACAGATTTAGGATGCGTGGATTACTTCTATTCTTCCTATCATCTATACACTTGACCAAATCCCCCGTTGTGTATTTGAAAACTTTGGAGAGTTTTTCATTTAAAATTTCCACATCCTTAAAATCAAGGAAATTCATTGAAAAAACCATTTTCTTTGAATATCTACAAATGGCCTTTCTATAGATCCTCAACCTATCAATCGGTTTTACCTGTCTTAAGGTATTAACTTCCTCAAAGGTAAAGACAGAAAAATCGTAGTCAGATGGAAAAACCTCAATAAAAAAAATAATGAAAAATATCAAAATGATTCCCTTTTTAACCATTACATCCTATCCACTATGGGGATACCAAGTATCCAGAGATAAAACTCCATAATCTTTAAGAAAATATATACAAAGGAAAGTAATTCTTCCCTTTCTCTTTTATTCTCTCTTTTTAAGATTCTATATTTGGAATAAAAGGCTGAAAATTTTTGAGAAATTGAAAATAAACCTTTCGCAAGTATTGAAATTTCCCTCTTTTTATAACTATTATATACCATTTCATCAAGTCTTATAAATTCCCATAAGAGTTCCCAGATGTCATCTTCCATTGAGATTTCTGAAAAGACACTTTTTCTAAAAATATCATACAGATCTTCCTCATCTAATTGATACTCATCCATATATTTTCTCAATATATTTTTAGCCCTAACCACTGAATATTGAAGATAGGGACCTGTTTCACCTTCAAAACTCAAAGCATCTTCCATATCGAAAATAATCATAGAATTTTTTGTGTACTTTAACATATAATACCTCAAGGCTCCAACTGCAATTTTTATGGCTGTATCCCTCATTTCATCTGGTTTAACATCCCTGTTTTTAACCTCTTCCAATGCCCTCTCCAAAAGTTTATCAATCAGATCATCCGCTTTAACCCCAAGGCCCTTTCTACCACTTACTTCAACAAAATTTTTTCCTTTATCCTCTTCTGAAAGTTTAAAGCCAAGATCAACAGCACACTTTGGCGAAAGTGCCACCATTTCATAGGAAAAATGCACTGAATTTTCATATTCCCTTTTATACCCCAATTTTTTCAAGGCTTCATAAACAATATTTTGAGTATATCCCTGTCTTACATCTATGACATTAAATACAATATCTCCATTTCCAAAGGTGGGATGTTCCCTTTCCCCCTCATCCTTATGTGATGTAGTCATCCATACAAATCCATCTTCAGTGGAGAATTTCTTATAATAAAAATCAACACCAAGTTTTCCAAATTTCCACATCTGGTAGGCTATATCCTTTCCTGTATATGTAACTGTGCCATTGGACCTTACAATTATTTTTGTATCTTCCTTTCCCCTGTTTAAATACTTAAAAACCCAGCATCCCCTATTTTCACCTTCATTTTCATATTCTATAGTCCTCTTTTCTCTTAACAAATTAAAGGCTCTTTCCCAGAATTTAAGATGTAAAATATCACTTTCCCTGGGTAATAAATCATAACCAATACCAAGTCTTTTCATAGTTTTTAAATGACACCTCACAATTGAAGAGGATACCATCTCCGATATTTCGTATAGTTCCCCTTTCCCCGATTCAATTTCCCTAAGGGTATTTCTTCTAAGTTCTAAATTTTCCTTTTTTTTCTCATAAAATTTCCCCACCTCTGTATACAAATCCCAACAAAAGTAGTCAAACTTTTCCATTTGAGATAACTCCTTAACCTCTTTAACACCCATTCCCTTCAAATATTTAAGGCCCACCACAATATCAGCAACCTGAACACCAGTATTGTCAATATAATTTTGAACTTCCACATTAAATCCCATTTTTTTCAGGAGCCTTACAAGGGTATCTCCCAGTATTGCGTTTCTCAAATGTCCCACATGGGCTGCCTTATTGGGATTTATATTGGTATGTTCAACTATCACCTTTAAGGATGTATCCCAGGGTCCCGAAATTTTCTTATTATCTGCCAATAAAGTATTTAAAAGTTCTCTAAAGAAAATACTCCTCTTTAAATGAAAATTTACATATCCTTTGATATTCTCGACCTTTATAACAAAATTGGAAATCTCAGATTGAGACAAATCTATACCATTTACAAATTCCTCGCCTATCTGAAGGGGAGATCTTTTCAAAATTTTTGCAAGTTGAAAAGGAAATGTAGAACTATACTCTCCAAATTTTACCTGAGGTGGAGATGTCACCACCACTTTCTCAAGGTCTACACTAAATATATTCTTTACATTTTTAGTTATAAATCTCCCTATTTTTTCCCTATAATCAAAAAACATATCTCAATCTCCCTGTTAATCAATTTTGAGGTGTAACCCTTATAACCCGTTCTTCAACTCCCCCATTGTGTTCAGCCTTAATTAAAATAGCTGCCGTCCCCTTGGTAAAAGTAGGTATAATTATTTCCCTGGTATAAATCCCATTTTCATCTGTTTCTCCAGAGTATACAGCGGGTCTAAAGGTAAGTCCCACAACTTTTATCGTAATTTTCGCCCCCTTAATGGGTTTACCTGTTTCAACTTCATCAACCATAATTTTTAAAACCACCGGTTCACCCGCCATTATTTCGGTACTACTTTTGACATTTAAGTTAAATGATTTTTTTTCCTCATTTTCTTCAATTAAATGTTTTATCTTTGTCTTTATTGTTTCATCTTCCTTTTTAGCCTCAGATTTAATCACAATAATTCCATTTTTAGATTCAGGAACATCCTGTACATTTTTCATCTTTATAACTGCTATGGGTTTATCAGCTTCCTCTTTTCCCTCACTCTCTTCAAGTTTCTTTTTAAAATATTCAATTTTACCACTTTTTATTATCTTTATGATCATTTTGTGCTGATCATTCATAAAAATCCTCAACTTCCTCTCATCCACCTTATCTCCTTCCACAAGGTGTTCATAGGAAGTTTTTTTGGAAAATAAAATCGCCCCTCCAATAAAAACATGGGTTACAATCTTTTTGTATCTAACCCCCATATCTTCGGTTTGAACGTGATAGACGGCATTGTTATAATTTATATCGTCATTGTATCCAGTTATCACACCCACCACCTCAAAAAAATATAGTTAAATTTAAATCAATTTACATTCATAGTCAAACTATTTTACCTATTTAATTTGTGGAATTCAACAGGAATAATCCTCCATTTGCCATTATAAATCTTTATTTTACAAACTATCTCAAATTTTCCCACCTCTATTGGGGAAATGGGGATAAAGGCTGTGTATTTCCCATCTGAAAAGGTTCCATCACTCCTGCTCCTTGCATCATTTCCAGGAGCAAGGGGTAATTTATACAACTTCTTAATCTCCTTAAAATCCTTTCTGCCAAAACCTCCCCACGCATATCCCCAGGCATATCCCTTTAATAAAACATACCTTTCATTAAACTTTTGTGGATTTTTAGAAATTTCTTCAAGTGTCGTTTCTAAGGGCTTTTCATAAATTATCTGCTTCACAACTTTCCTCACATTATCAGCCCTATCCCTAATCAAAAAGAGAAGTTTATTTCTACCTTCCTTCAAATTAATCTCACAGGAATCTCCAACACTATATTTTTCATTACAAAAAGTTATACATCCTTTGGATAAGCCTGACACAAAACAGGTATCAACTGCCTCAAATTTAACTTTAATTTTACTTTTATAGGTCTTACCTGAAATAAAAAACTTTGAACTAATTCTCAAAAATGGAGGCATCAAATCAGTCAAATATCCAGCCCACAGGCCATCCCCATCTCTAAAAAAAACAAACTCCCCATCAGGACAGGTATAAAAATAGGATATTGCATTCTTTATTTTTTTATAATCAACCAATTTTTCAATTTTTTTGCTTCTCACATCATAAAACATAAGTCCTCTCTTTTCCTCATAGAAAAAGAGCCTATTTCCAGAAAGAGAAAGTTTTAAAAGTTTAAATTTATCTCCAGATAGATTGAATTTAGCAACTATCCTGTCTTTATAAACATTTTTTATGTATATTCCACCATCCTTAGATACATACGCAACACTTTCCCCCGAAAAGGAAATCCCCCTTTTAAAAAGCACATTCTTTATCACATATTTTTTTCTGTACAATTTAAAATAGATTGAATCATCTACAGTTGTTGCATCATCGTCATTTATCAAACTGTATGCATAGTCATTTCCAGAAAACCCATGTATTTTATTAAATTTTTTATATGGCGATAGAAGTTTTTTATCGTAAATGTCGTAGATATATAATCCCCCAAAGTGCATTCCATAATTTGGCAAAAACCACATAAAGAGTTTACCCACATCATAATGGGCATCAAAAAAATTGCTGTAGGAATAAACATATCCAAAGTAATCATCCAAGAAAGAGGGATCACTTTTTATCACTTCCTCCACCCTCTTTATTGGGGCAACTCCCGGAAATTGTTTTTTGTCAAGTTTTAAGATCAACCTGGCTTTTTTCGCTTTTAAATTGTATAAAAAGATGTAATAACACTTCTTCTTTCTATCTGGAAAGCCAAAAAATATCTCATTGGGACTTTTAATTTCAAAAAATCCGGGATCATCATAAATGGGAATTCCCATTTTTCCCTTTATATTCTTCACCTCATCAATTAAAGAAAAATCTGGAGAATAAATTTTGAAATTATTTTCCCAGAGGATATAAATCCTTCCATTTCTCACTTTAACCATTCTTGCTTTATAGGGAACTTTAAAAAATAGATATGGTGAATTTCCCTCATTTGTAAACTGGAAAGAAGGTCTTACAAACCATATTTTTTCTGAAAACTTTTCCACAGCAAACAAACTAAAAATAAAAATGGAAAATAACATTAAAAATACAACTTTTTTCACCTTCATTAACATGCTCCCATACAAGAATTTTTTCCACAATTATTTTATCAAAAAAATAAACAAATTATTGGTATTTTTCGTAGTAATTAAATATTATTTATCTTTAAATATGATTTATGGAGGGAAAAATGAACAAAAAATTTATCTTTCTTACTTTTCTGACCTTACTCCTGATGACATTCACATTCTCCTTCTCACATCTGATGCGGTTTCCAGACATCAATGGGAATAAAATTGTCTTTGTGTATGCTGGAGACCTATACATTGTAAACTCAAAGGGAGGTACTGCCACAAGACTAACTTCCTATCCGGGATATGAAATGTTTCCAAAATTTTCTCCCGATGGAAAACTAATTGCTTTTAGTGGAGAATACGATGGATACAGGGCAGTGTACGTCATAAACGTAAATGGCGGTGTACCCAAGCAACTCACCTATTATCCAGAAGTTAAAACATCTGAGAGAATGGGATTTGACAATCAGGTAC
The DNA here is from genome assembly GCA_027064125.1 of Acidobacteriota bacterium. GTDB lineage: Bacteria > Acidobacteriota > JAAYUB01 > JAAYUB01 > JAMOQF01 > JAMOQF01. Next base: position 1,986 of record JAMOQF010000066.1, on the reverse strand, counting down.
TTGATTGGACTCCCGATGGGAAAAAGATACTCTTTAGAAGCAGGAGGGATTCCTTTGACACATGGCTTGAAAGGCTTTACACAATAGACTTAAATTCTCCCTATCCTGAGCCACTTCCAATGAGATATGGAGGTCTTGCCACCTTTTCTCCAGATGGTAAGAAAATTGCATACAACAGAATTTTTCGTGAATTCAGAACCTGGAAAAGGTACAGGGGAGGACTTGCAAATGACATCTGGATTTATGACCTTGTAAAAAACAAATCTGAAAAGATAACAAAATCTCCAGCAATGGATGACTTTCCAATGTGGTACAAGGATAGAATTTATTTTCTGTCCGACAGGGGGCCCAATAAAAGATTTAATCTATATAGATATGATCTAAAGACAAAGAAGATAACTCAGATAACCCACTTCAAGGACTTCGACATCAAATGGCCAAGTCTGGGAATAAATCAAATAGTATTTGAAAATGGTGGAAATTTGTATGTATTTAACTGCAAAAATGAAAAATTTCACAAAATAGATGTTGAAATTCCAACTGACTACCTTTACAGAAGAAGTAAAGATGTAAACGCAAAAAAATTCATAAACGATTTCAACCTCTCTCCAAAAGGTAAGAGAATACTCTTCTCTGCCAGGGGAGAAATTTTCTCAGTACCAGCAAAAAGTGGGGTAACCTATAATTTAACAAATACATCTGGCACAAATGAGCAGTTGGCAACCTATTCTCCTGACGGAAAGTGGATAGCCTTTGTTTCCGATAAAAGTGGAGAAGATGAAATTTACTTAATGGATACCAGAACACATAAAAAGATAATACAGATTACAAATGATGGAAAATCCTTCAAATTGAAACTCAAATGGTCTCCAGATGGCAAAAAAATTCTCTTTTCAGATAAAACCACAACCCTATACTATGTAGATATAGATTCAAAAGTGATAACAAAAATAGACAAAAGTGGATATGGAGATATAACAAGTTTTAACTGGTCTCCTGACAGCAACTGGGTTGCTTATGAAAAAACTGAAAAAAATAGATTGAGTTCCGTTTTCCTCTACAGTTTAAAGGATAAAAAGATATACAGGGTCACAAGTTATCTTACAAATGATGGATCTCCAGTGTTCAGCCCAGATGGTAAATATCTCTTCTTTGTAACTTTGAGAGATTTTAATGCCACAATGGACAGTTTTGATATGAATTTCACGTATAACAATCTTTCCAAAATTTGCCTGGTAACACTTTCAAAAGAATATAAATCTCCCCTCCTTCCTGAAAATGACGAAGTAAAAGTAAAAGAAGAAAAATCCAAAAACAAAAATGAAAAGAAAGAAAACAAAAAAGAAGTTAAAAAGGAAAAGAAAGAATTAAAAATAGATCCTGTTGGTATTGAAAAAAGGATTGTGGAACTTCCAATTCCCGCAAGTAACTACTCCATGCTACTTGCAACAAATGAAAAGATTTATTTCCTTGAATATCCAACCTTCAGGCTAACAGGTAAACCTCTGGGAAAATTTGCACTTAAATCTTTTTCCTTTAAAACCAAAAAAGTTTCCACAGTGATAGAAAATATAAGGGGTCTTGCCTTTTCCTATGATGGGAAAAAAGTTTTATTCAGGCTTGGTGGAAATTTTTATCTATCTTCACTAACAGACAGAATTAAGCCAGGTAAACCCCTTGATTTAAGTGGTCTTAAAGTTTTTATTAATATTCCACAGGAATGGGCTGAAATGTTAAGTCAGGTCTACAGAATGGAAAGGGATTATTTCTACGCTCCAAATATGCACGGTGTAAACTGGAAAGGAGTGTATGAAAAATATAAAGCTCTTTTACCATATGTCGCCCACAGATATGATCTGAATTATATAATAGGAGAGATGATTTCAGAACTCAATTGTTCTCATTCCTATGTGGGTGGTGGCGATTATCCAGAAATTAAACATGTAAATGTTGGATTATTAGGGGCAGACATTCTATTTGATAAAA
>JAMOQF010000065.1 GCA_027064125.1 Acidobacteriota bacterium | reverse complement strand
CAGAATAAATCAGGCTCCTCACATAAAGTCCTTTCCTCCAGCCAGCACTTAAATGGACACCAAAAATCCTTTTTTTCAAAACTACTTATTAAAATTAACTGCTGGCAATGATCTCACCTTCTACCTTTTTTAACCTATCCATCAAAGACTGATAATTTTCCTTTTTCTCCAAAAATCTATTTAAATTCAAAACATCTCTAACTATAATTAATCCTAAAACATAAAAATACAATACAAAAAGCCATACCCCCACCCGGGGGCTGTAAAGAAAAACAAAAAATAAAACAAAATACTCGAAAAAATATAAAATAAACATCTCTCTATTGACTAAAATCTCCATTATTACCTTACTTTCAAAATCATCAGATTCCCCAACACCTATTACATATCTTTTTAAACATCTTAAAAACTTTACTGCATTTAATATATTAATACATACCGAAAACTCATATATACTTAAAATGATAAGGAAATACCTAACACTATTAATCCCTTTATCAAAACTAAAGTACTCCTCTATACCAAAATGAAAAAAGGAGAGTTTATTATCAAAATATACAAAAATTAACATAATTCCATTTACAACACAAAATATACAAAAATAAATCAACCAGACTTTCTTACAACGTTTATATATATCTCTTCTTTTTTTTAAATAGAGCATGATCAATTCTTCCAAATGGCTAAATATATCCTGAATATTTCCTTTTCTTCTCCCATGTAAAAAATAACGCATATATGTATCATACAAAATATATCTTAAAAAAAACAAAAAAATACCCAAATTTACATCTATCCTTGCGTCTGATATTCCTTTCACATAATCAGAAACAAAAAAATATAAAAAAAGAAAACTGAAAAAAATCCCAAAAAATCTTCCAACAGGATTCTCCATTTCACCTGCTTTTAACTCTGAGAATATTCCTTCAAAAATAAAACATCTCATTTTCCACCTGCTAAAAAGACACATTCCTCATATTAATATATGGGTCCTGCTTCCCATCCAGGCCCAAGATTAGGTAAATAAGATGGTATCTCTGGTTCACATATTTTTCTCTCCTCCTCATTACACACAAGAAAACACCAAAATTGTGGATTACATAGAACTCCGGAAATACCTCCAATTATAAATCCACCTCCAACAGCACCTGAAACAGCACTACACAGCGCTGAAAAAAAAATTCCTTGACTATAACTAAAACCATTACTATTACAAGACCTTAAACAATTTTCCATCCACTCATTTCTTCCTTTTTTACACTTACACCAATCTGGAACAAGTCCTTTATTGTCATATCCCATCACCGGATTATCTTTAACATAAAAAACATTTAAAAAACCAAAATTTTCTCTTTCTAAATTCATTGCTTTCATTTGATTTTATTTTAGAAAACGGGAAAAATCTCTGTCAAGGAAATTCACTATTTCGTGGAAAATTTTCTGCCTGGCATTTGTTTTAGACACTCTTATGCTAAACGTATATTTCAGATCCCTCATAAATACAACACAAAACAAAACTTAAATCCATAAGTATACTGCAATCAAAAAAACCAAATTTAAAGCAAAAGATAAAAATATTTCCTTACGCTTGAGTTCAGGAGATTCTTTTAAATATTCTATTCTTTTTTCAAATTCAGAAGGAGGAATAATTTCCCACATCCACTTAAAGGCAATAATCAACCAAAAAAGGAAAAATACTATTAAATAAATGATAAAAATATAAATGTCATCAATATGAATTACCTCAGGGGGCGTCCCAGGCTGACACACCAACCTCCAAACCAATTCTTCTTTAGTTAAAAAAACTATACTCGCTAAAATAGATGAAACTGACTGGATAATCCACACCGCTACCAGATGCAACATCCTATATTCATCTTCCCTTTCCATTATTTCTTTCTCTTCTTTATATGTAAGTTTATATAAATACCCCCACCCAGAAATGTTTACCAGAAAAAAAAGAAAAAACACAAAATATCTAATATAATTCATTTCCTCACTCCTGATAATACTTGGAAAAATCATTACAAAAAGTAATAACATAAATATTAAAAGCGTAAAAAAATAAGAAAATAAAATCAATCTTCTCCTAATTAACTCCCTCAATCTACAAAATTTCACCATTATAATTCCCCAAACAAAAACAAAACCACCGTAAATAAACATACACTGGAAAGGAAAAAGAAAAAAAATAAAGTCTCTTTTTACCTCAATCAAACTTACAATACTCCTCAATTGCTCAACTTCCAACTCTCCCCTTCCCATTAAAAACCTCTTCCCTATCAAAAAAGAAAAAACCACCACCATTGGAAAAACATCAAAAACAGATAAAACCTTCCTCACCTTCTCGTGTAAACACTCCTTGCTCCCACAACCAACAGCATATATATATCCCCAACTCAAGGTGATTATCCCCACAAAAGATATTCCATATATTACGTAACCAGTAATCTCTAAAATCGATGTTTCACCACTCTCAAAAGAAGTAAAAAAAGTAATCCCAACAAAAGGAAGAAGAAGTAATGCTATATTCCTAATTAATAAATCAATCCTATCCCACTTTAAACCTGAAAATATCTCAATCCACTTCACTCTAAAACTTCTCCTGATTTTTATTTTCCACCAAAAGCATTCTTACAATCACATACGCACTTTTTATAGTGCTCCCACGCTGTCCTATTACAACCCCACCAACCATAATAACACCAAAATCCAAACCCTCCTATTATATACCCTCCCCTACGAATTAACATCCCTCTAAGGGTATTAGCTGCTAAACCACCCTCTACTAACATACTTCCCCCTTCCGTGGCAAAGGCACTTGTTACACTAAAAATTATTATGGCACCAGTATACCAAATACTGCATCTGGTTAAATCTTCTCTACATTTTTCTACTTCTCTTCTATAATAGTTCCTGCAAATTTCCACACACTTCTCATATCCTGAAGAACCGTTATTTTCTCCATTATCTTCCTCTAATCCTGTAAAATCTATAGAATCAACCGGCCTATCCCCCACATACACATACAGATTAAAATCCCATTTATCCCTTACCTCATCCTCCCTCAAATACCTCCCTATCTCTGGCATGTAGTATCTATGAAAATTATAATAAAACCCTGTCTCACTGTCATAATACTGTCCTGGAAATCTCAGGTTGTTCTCAACTGTGTTTATGGTTACAGTGAGTGTTCCAAAACTATCCCAATCCGCCTGCCAGACTGTGTTGCCTGATGTGTCAATCATCTTTTGTGGTGTAAATAAGTGATCGTTTATGTAGTAATATCTGTTTCCATTACCATATTCCATATGGTGAAAACATACAATAGATAAAAAATAAAAATTTTCTCTCTCAATTCTTCTTGCTTTCATTTGATTTTATTTTAGGAAATCTTAAAAATTTCTGTCAAGGAAATTTCTATACTTTCTTTTTTTGCCTGGCACCACTTCACTCTTTATGTAGTCTCTGGGCAGAAACATTCCTCTTTTTTTAATCAAAACTTCGATAAATATCTTATTTTTGTCCTCCCAACAATCCACCTACCACTACTTTTTATCATATAAATTCTTACCAAATAGGTAACATCATCTATACCTGTATTAAAAAAAACAGATACAACACAACCACCTTTAAAAAAGATTACATCTTTTACTTCCATCAAAAGATAAGGCTTCTTAGTAAAATAAATATACTGTAAGCCATAATAGCCTAATGAATCCTTTCCAATTGATTTATTTTCTTCAATCCACCGCCACTTCTCATCCAATATCTTATCAAATGATCTTACCTGAAATATCTTATACCCATCTATTTTATCCGGCAAACTTAAACTATATCTTCCTGATTTCACAACAATGACAACTTTTCTGTTATCTATTAAATTATTTATCCTTCTCTTAGTTTCAATCAATCTATAATAATCGGGTGGAATCCCTATGGATGGATAAGAAGGTATCAACTTATAATAGGGAATTTTCCTCCTATTTCTCATATTCTTTATGACATTATGGATAAGAGAAATCACTACATCATTTATTACCTTATTTTCCCTATAGGTAATTTCAGAATAATATATAAGCATAAAGGAAAAAATAGATAAGGCACACACTATTAAAAACATTAAAAATTTTCGCTTAAATTTTTTAAACATTGAAAAACACCTCAATTATGGCCAAACACCATTTTGGTAAGTCTCTTTGGATGAGCCCACCATGCATCCCACAATCTTTCAGGAGCCAAAGCTGAACCTGCATAATCATTAGTACCACACAAAACATGTGTCAACTCGTGAAACATTATTTCAATTGCAGGAATTTTTGGAACACAGCCTTTCATATGAACTCTTTCCCTCACCCAATGTATTTCTTTATCTTCATAACATGCACAAGCTAAAGGGGTTCTGCATTCAACCTTACAATTAAACATTATTGTTCTTGTATCTTCACAAAAATGCAATGCACATTCCTTTAATTCTGGATAAATATTGGATAGTGATGACAATTTTGAACATCCAATATCTCTTGCCTTCTTATACAATTTCTTTATCTCTTTTCGTTCTTCACATGAACAATCATTAAAAAAGATTCTTGACAATCCTTCATAATCAATCCATGATATTGGATTATCTTTTCCATATGAATAATTATAACTTACATATCTGAATTTTGGATCCTCCCTCAAATACCTCCCTCTCTCCAGACTGTAATACCTATGAAAATTATAATAAAACCCAGTTTCACTGTCATAATACTGTCCTGGAAATCTCAGATTAAAACAAAAATCCTTTTTCTCAAAACTCCTTGCTTTCATTTGATTTTATTTTAGAAAACCGAAAATTCCTATGTCAAGGAAATTTACTATTTCGAACTTGATTAAAATTGGTGTCAGGCACGATTTAAGATTTAAGATTTTGGGATTTTGGGATTGAGATTTGAATTTGGAGGTAAGGAAAGTGTCAGGCAAGATCTGGAAGATCTGGATAAAAAGAAGATAAAAAGAAAAGGAGAAAAGGTGTCAGGCTAATAATCTAATTCATCCTCTACAAGCACAACCATAGGTTTATAGAAAAGATTGAGAAAAATTGAAAATTCAGGATTTAGAATAATTTAGTGTCAATTTAATGTCTGGGAAAAATTTAAATGGCTTTTGGGGGGCAAAGAAAGACCTAAAACTGGAAATGACTTAAAATTTTTCTGGCAAAACCAACGATTAAATAAACTCCTTTTTCATCCTATAAACCTTTAGAGGGTTTCTGGGGCGGGTAAGAAAATTTGGTGCCAGGCAAAAAAAATCTGGAGATTATCATTTTCTAAAAATAGTTTTAAAAAGGTGGAAATTAAAAATTTTCGATAGTTTTCTACATATTACCTTACAAAATACCCCTTTCTATATCTCAAGTTGACTCCCTTTCTCTTTACAACCACCTTAATGTTCCTAAAGGTACCCCTTTTTAAGCCCTCAACATTTGGCTTAAATCCAAGGGTATAGTGATAGGGAATTGACGATGCTATAATTCCATAGACAGAGGAAATCTGATTGTAATTTTTAACCTTGAATATCTCACCACCACTGTATGCAGCAAGTTTTGCAAGCCGCGTAAAGGAAAGTTTATAGATAAAATCAAGCACATCCTTTGGATCGTATTGATTTCTCATATCTTCAGTCCAGAAAAGTTTTATCCCATCTAATTTCATACCCTTTTTAAACATCAAATATTCATAATAATGTTTTCTCCTTAAAGAATAAAAATTTTCTGCAGCATCTTTAAGGGCTTCCCTTCTGTTATCAACAACAACCACATAAAATGTGGCATCAGTGGAAATGGCTTCTTTAAATATATCTTTAAATTGGAATATACTCTCATTGTCTATGCTGTCAGTATATATGATAACTATTTTTCTTCCTGGAATCTTGGAAAGTATCTCTGAACTCACAAGATCTATCGCATCATATAGGGCAGTAGCCCCACCTGCATAAATCCTATTTTGAATCAATGCCTTTTTAACCAGAAGGGATGTTTTAAAATCCGCAAGCAAATTTATATCCTCATTAAAATTTACAACCGCAACCCTATCCTGAGGTTTCTCCCGATAAATTGAATCCAGAAAATTTATTATGCTCTCTTTAACAATTGAAATCCTCTTATAGGAACTTCCACTTGAATCGACCATCAGGACAATATTGCTTGGCATGGCAATTTTCTCAAAAAATATAAGGGGAACCTTTTTACCGTTGTCATATACTTCAAAATCATCACTCGTCAAATTCCCAATGGGCCTTCCCTTCATATCTGTGGCAACCACATTTATGGAAACAACTGCTATCTTCTCCCTGACCTTTCTTTCCTTTCCCATTAAAAACAGGAAAAAGAAGAAAAAGAAAAGTAATGAGATAAGAAAAAATTTACTTTTCATTATATCCGCTTTCCTCTTTTATAAATTTTTTTATCAGATCAAGAATATCCCAGAAGGAAATGGGCGGTTTGTCACTTTTACTCGTTTTAACGAGAACCCTTTTTTTCTTCTTTCCACTAATTCCAATTTCAACTACAAGGGGAAAGGGGACAGAGTTTTTACCATAATAGTCTTTTAATTCCAGAAATCCCATCTCAAAAATTTTTTTAATTAAAACCAAGAATTTATCTCTTCTAATCCTTCCCTGAAAAATTAGTCTATTCCCCTTCATGACCACAATGGTGCCATTTCCCCATAAACTATAGTAGACATCTTTTTTCTCATACCCACCCTCTTCCTTTAAAAATAAATTATAATTGACATCAGAAGATACATTTTCACCAGTACCTTTCTTAAACTCTCCCACATTAAAATCTACACTTTCAAGTCTGTACACATCTCCACTTAAAAAGGCCTTAACTATACCTATACCCCTTTTAAATTCATATTTTTTGTTCCATCCCCTACCATTAAATTTCAAGAACTCATACACTCCCCCCTTCTCACTCTCTATTACCTTAAATTTCCCTCCAAAAAGGGGGACTTCCCCCACCCCACACACATACTCCACAAAGTTTTTAACATCCGGATTAAATCTTATAAATCTACTCCCATCCCTATTTTTACCATCTGGAAAATTATCCACCACAAAATATTTCCTGCCGGATATCTCTGAAGTTCCAGTCACCCTCATTAAGATTTCCCCACCACCTTTCCCCCTATATTTCCAGACATAATTTACCCCAAGGGGAATAAAACTCTCTTCTATTTCATAATAGGTTGAAGGGGTTTTTAAAATTATGGATTTCACCTCTGAAATAAAACCATGGGGAAGGGCGTGTAGTTCAGCAAAAACTTTATATTCTCCATCTTCAATATAACTTTTTTCAAAATTCCAGCGGGCATAAAATCTAAGTTGCCCCTTTGGCAACAAAATCTCATTTACATAGCCAACCTTAAATTTTTTTCCCCAGGACCATCTCCAGATGGTTTTTTTTAATTCAGAGTCCATTACAACAAAGTCAACCTCCTGAGAAGAGGGAAATTTTAACTTAATGGCACCCTGCGAACTATTTATTACAAGCAGTGAAAAATATAGGAAATTTTTTTCCACATATACATTAAAATCAAGGTCTATCTTCTTTAATTTCTCAGACAATATCTCCTTAAAAGAGGAAGAAAGACCACTTAAAGAGGCATCTTTCAAAATTCTATATTTACTGAAAAAAATTCTATCACCTGAAATCTTCGGATCTTCCACATCGAGGGTCAGGCCCTCATACTTTACCGCATCCCACCTTGACATTCCAATTTCATATCTCTTATTCTGGGTTATAAAGAAAAACTTTCCCCCATCACTTACGACCTTTCCCACAATTGGGAATGAAAAACTAAAGGAAAATAATATCAAAATTAAAAGTAAAACAGACCTATTCACCGACAATCTGTACAACAATCCTTCTCCTCCTACCCCTATTGTCAAAATCACACAAAACCACCTGCTGCCAGGTGCCAACCATTAAAGAACCATTTTTAACAGGAATAGAAAGGGAGGGTCCCATAAGTGAAGCCCTCACATGGCTGAAACCATTTCCATCTCCCCATCTCAAATTGTGCTCATACTCAATGTTTGAAGGAACCAATCTTTCTATTGCCTTACATAGATCGGATATAACACCACTTTCATATTCTATGGTGGTAATTCCAGCGGTGGATCCAGGGACAAAAACTGTCAATATCCCATTTTTGATGCCAGAATCCCTCAAAAATCCATTTATCTCAGGAGTTATGTCCATCACATGGCAAAACCCCTTTGTATTTACAGTAAATTCAAAGGTCTTTACACTCATTTTATTCCTCCCTTATAATCTCTGCTCTTTTTTTACTGTCAACAATTTTTAATATCCTATTAAACCCATCGATATACACCAGAATTTCCGATTCCTTAGAAAGTAAAATGTACTTTTTAACCCTTACTTTCCCATTTTGATAAAAGATTTTTTCCTTATCGCTATATGTAACCCTTATCTTTCCAACCCCATCAAGTGCAAGTTGGGGAACAAATACATTTACAAACTTTCCCTTATCCTTTAAAAACAGTTCCTTATAAAATATTGGTAAAATGAGGTGGGAAAATACATTTTGATCCACAACAACCACCCTTTCTGGCAAAATCACTCCATCTTCTTTTTTGTGAATTCCCGGTATATTGTAATTCACTATTCCCAATTTTGGCTTAAAGGAAACTGAAATACTTCCCGAAAGATCACTGGAAGAACTAATTATAGTATATGTAACAGGTTGCAATTTTCCATCAAAATAGAGGGAACTTTTTAAACTTACAGAGATATTTTTTCCCCCCTCAATTATTTTATATTGAGATTCAGTTGAAATCTTTCCACCACCAGTTGCAATTGAAATATCAAATTTCTCCCAACCCACTTTAATATTTTTCAGATAAATTCCAAACTTTCCAGAATCCTCAAGCAATATCTCTTCAGAAAAGATAAATGAAGAAATCAGAATAAATGTCAGTAGAATAAAAAACTTCCTCATTTATATTCCCTCATAAAATTATATAGAAGTCTTACACCAAACCCCGTTCCTCCCTTTGGGGCATAGGGCTTCTTACTTTTTAAATCGGAGACACCTGCAATATCAAGGTGCACAAATGGGGTGTCTTCAGAAAAATTTTCCAGAAACTTAGCCCCCAAAATGGCACCACCAAACCTTGAGGAACCAATATTTTTAATATCTGCAATATCACTCTTTAACTCTTCTCCATACTCGTCATCCATGGGAAGGGGCCAGAGTTTTTCTCCTATCTCATCTCCAACCCTTTTGAAAATATCTATAACATCCTCATTTTTAGAAAAGATGGCACATCTCAAAGTCCCGAGAGCCACAACAGCACTTCCAGTAAGAGTGGCTATTGAAACAATCATTGAGGGATTAAATCTTTTTGAAAACCCAATACCATCGGCAAGGATGAGCCTTCCCTCTGCATCGGTATTTAATATTTCAACACTCTTACCAGAATGGGAAATAAAGACATCTCCAGGTTTTGTGGCTTGATTTCCGGGTAGATTTTCAACAAGGGGAATTATCCCAATCACATTTGCCTTTACCTTCAGTTCACTCAAAAGTTTTATCAGTGAAAATACAACTGCACCTCCTGCCATATCCGTCTTCATATCCTCAATATGGGCTGTGGGCTTTAAATTTAATCCTCCACTGTCAAAAGTGACCCCCTTTCCAATAAAGGCAATGGGCCTATCCTTTGAATTTTTATACTCAAGGATTAAAAGGCGTGGTTCAACAAAACTTCCACCTGAAACGGCTTTTATTAAGTTGAGATTGTATTTTTCAATTTCTTTCAATCTCAAGAGATCTACCTTTACATCACTTCCTTTTAAGAGTTTCTTAACCCTATCCACAAAGGTTATGGGATTAATATGATTCGCTGGTAAATCAACAAATTCCCTGCATAAATTCACATTTACACCTATCTTCCTGGATACATCAATTAATTTTCTAAAAACTTTATCATGTGAGGAACTTGCAATATAAACGGTTAAATTATTTTCTTTTTTTTGAGACTTAAAAAAATCATTTTCATAATCTCCATAAAAAATCCCTGAAAAGAATTCCAGAACCAATTTTTCATCTCTTTCCAAAAAATCAACCATGAGTTCCACATTTCTAAAGCCAAGTTCCTTCAATTTAATTGTAAGAAACGAGCCAGCCTTAAAGGCACTATCTCCGTTAAACTTTGCCCTTTCTCCACCTCCCATAAGTAAAAAATATGTTCTTTCTTCACTAATTCTCAAGGGGAAGAACTGGAATAAATCTCCCTTAAACTCGGAGCCTTTGAAAATTTTTCCAGTATCAAATCCATTAATTCTCCCTCTCTTTAAATCTTCTTTAAAAACAAATTTAACCCGTGGAAATCCATTTTCTTTCTTTGAAAACTTAACTGTAATTGACATGTACCCTCCTAATATTTATATTTTTTAAGGGCCGCATCTATTTCCCTTTTTATGGTTTTTTCCTGCTCTGCAGCACGTTTGTCGTGAAGTTTCCTCCCCTTACACAGTCCAAGTTCCACTTTAACCAATCCCCTTTTGAAATAAACCTTTAAAGGGACAAGAGTCATCCCCTTTTCCTTTATTTTACCAATCAAACGTTTTATTTCCCTTTTTTTTAACAGAAGTTTTCTTTCTCTGGTTGGTTCATGGTTAAACCTACCGCCATGGGGGTAGGGACTTATGTGGCATTCCATTAGGTAAACTTCTCCCTTCTTTATTCTGGCATATGAATCCTTTAAATTTATCCTTCCCTCCCTTATGGATTTAACCTCTGTACCCGTCAGGACAATTCCAGCCTCAAAGGTCTCAAGGATATCATAGTCATGATATGCCTTTTTATTTTTAGTTACTATTTTTATTCCTTCATTTTTTGGCATCTATTACTCCCTCATCCATCTAAAAATTTCCTTGAAGGAAGGTCTTTTACCATACATCAAAACCCCTATCCTAAAAATTTTAGCACTCAGTTTAACGCTAAATATTGTAAACAAGGCAGTAATAACTATTGATAGAAGCACCTGCCAAAAAGGGGGTGAGGTGGTGGCAATCCTCATAAACATTACCATTGGAGAGAAAAAGGGAATAAATGAAAAAATCACAGACACAAGGGAATCCGGGTTTTGAATGAGATATATTGTACTCACAAAGGGTATAACTATTAAAAACACGACCGGGGCCTGAATATTTTGGGCATCCTCCTCCGTGGAACATAAAGATCCTATTCCCAGAAACATTGAAGTATACATGAAATATCCAAGAAGGAAGAAAACTATATAGTAGATAAAAATTGAAAAATTAAAATTTTTGAAGACTTCCGCAATCTGAGGCAAAATTAAAACAGCCTGAACTGCTGCAAAAAATCCTATAATTCCGGCAAAAATCATATACACAACTATCTGTGTAAGTCCCACAAAACCAATCCCAAGTAACTTCCCCATCATGAGTTCAAAGGGAGAATACATGGAAAGTAAAACTTCCATTATCCTGCTGGACTTTTCCTCAATAACCCCCCTCATACTTATGGCCCCATACATGATCAAAATCATATAAAGAATAAAGATAAAAGAAAAGACAACCAGAAAGGAAATTCCAAAATTGCTCTTCTCCGCCTTACCCTTTTTCTTAACCTTAAAGGTTTCTACCTTAACCCCTTCTATTATCTTTTTCATCTCATCAGAAGTTAAATTAAGATTCATCTTTTTCAATCTTTTTGAAACCGCAAATTCTCTGAATTTTTCAGCAATACTTTTAATAAGTTTCACATTATTGGTATTTAACGTATAAAAGGATATACCTTTACTTTCAAATTCATGGGGAATTACTATATATCCCGTTATTTTTTTATTCAAAACATCTTTTTTTAGTTTAGAAATTTCACTTTTATCTGTCAAAAAAAACCTCAACTTACCTTTATCACCCTTTTTTTCAGAGGTGAGTTTCTCCTTAACATAACCATCTTCATCCACAATTCCTATCTTATAAACCTTTGGACCTGAAACAGTTCCCAGAAAAAGGGGTAAAAAGGTAAAAAGCAAAAAAAGAAGTGGCAACACAAAAGTAGAAATCCAGAAACTTTTTTTTCTAACCCTTTCAATATATTCCCTTCTTAAAACCTCTCTAATTTTCCAGAACACCTTCTGCCCTCCTTTCTTCCTCCTTCACACTTGATACAAAAATTCTCCTCAAAGAAGGCTCAAGAACCTGAAATTTCTTCAAGTTAATTCCCTTTTCGGTAAAAATCTTCAAGATCTCTATGGGTTTTACACCTTCTTTCAATGTAAATTCAGCATAATTTTTGTATATGTCCACCTCACTGAAAAAATCATAATCTCTTAAAAAGGATATATCATCTTCACTTTCCACAACTATGCTATTTGTTCCATATTTTTCTTTAACCTCACCTAACTTCCCAAAAATCAACACCTTACCCCTATTTATGAGGCAAATTGAATTACTCAATTTTTCCGCCTCCTCCATATTGTGGGTGGAGTAAATTATTGTCTTTCCCTCTCCATTTAAATCCAGAATTATCTCTTTAAAGAGATCCCTATTTATGGGGTCAAGTCCAGAAAAAGGTTCATCTAAAATTATTATATCAGGATTACTTATAACAGTAATTACAAACTGTATCTTTTGCTGCATCCCCTTTGAAAGTTCCTCAATCTTTTTGTTCTTATACTCAAAAAGTTCCATCTTTTTAAGCCAAAAATCTATCTTTTCGTGGAGTTCCCTTGAAAAAAATCCTTTTGATCTACCAAAAAATAAAATCAAATCTCCCACCCTCATCTTTCTATAAAGTCCCCTTTCCTCTGGTAAATACCCAAAGATATCCCTCATCTTACTTGAAAACCTCTCTCCATTTACCCTAATTTCTCCACTATCGGGTAAAATTATCCCCAGAATGGTTCTGATTGTAGTGGTCTTACCAGCACCATTTGGTCCCAGAAGTCCAAATATTTCTCCCCTTTCTATGGAAAATGTTATTCCATCAAGGGCTTTAACATCTCCAAAACTCTTTTCAACATCGAGGACTTCAATGGCCAGATCCCTCTCCATAAATAATTCCTCCTATTCCAAAAATAGAGATTATACTACAAAAAATGGCATTAATAACAACATTAGAACAACATACACAAAAAAATAAAAAAAATCTTGACAAGCATAAAATTGTAGATTATATTTCTTAACTCTTTGAGGTTAATATGGGCGGTTAGCTCAGCTGGGAGAGCATCGGTCTTACAAACCGGAGGTCACAGGTTCGAGCCCTGTACCGCCCACCACTTAAGTTCTTGCGGGGTCGTAGTTCAGGATGGTTAGAACGCCGGCCTGTCACGCCGGAGGTCGCGAGTTCGAGTCTCGTCGGCCCCGCCATCTTTTTAAAAAATCAATCACTACTTCTTTTCAGGGTACATGCTTTCCCACATTTGAGGTTCACTCTTAAGCCACTTGTCAAACCAGGCAATGATGGTGTCCATCCACTTCACCCTGTGTTTATACTCTAAAATCCAGTGATTCTCTCCTTTAAACTTAACAAGTGCTGTGGGTACCCCTAAAAGTTTCAGTGCAGTAAACATAATATCGCTCTCACCAGTTGGTACATTTGTATCATCTGTTCCCTGAAGTAAAAGAAGGGGGGTCTTTATTTTATCTGCACCATAAACCGGGCTTTTTCCCACATAGATATCCTTCCTGTTCCAGGGAAAACTATTTGCAGTGGCAACTGAAGAATATGTATATCCCCAATATCCCTCTCCCCAGTAGTGGGTCAAATCGCTTATTCCAGCATGGGAAACTGCAGCGGCATACATATCGGTCCTGGTTAAAAGACTCATTGTCATAAATCCACCATAAGACGCACCTATTATTCCAACTCTTTTGGGATCTACAAATGGATGCGATTTTAAAAACTTTTTAGTTCCTTCTATAATATCTTCACCTGCCTTTGTTCCCCAATCATTTACATGAAAGGCAGAAAACTCCTGACCAAAACCAACTGTTCCTCTGGGTTGAAGGACATAGACCACATATCCCCTTGCAGCCCACCAATTTTTTGGATATCTACCCCCAAAATCCCTTTCTATTGGAAGGGTACCACCATAGTAGTAGATAATTGCAGGATATTTCTTATGTGAATCAAAATATGGTGGATAGTAAATTCTGCCAACTATCTGATATCCATCTTTATCAATGAAGGAAAAATCTTCCAGTTTCCCCAATTTAACATTCCTAAGAAGATTTTCATTCACATCTTCTATCAAAATATTTTTATCAGTCAAAACATTGTAAAAATAGATTGCCTCAGGCTTCTGCACCTTAACGCCACTGTACGCAACATATCTTCCATCTCTACTCACCCCAAAATCCCTCACAACATCAACCTCAGTACTTAATTTTTTAAACTCCTTTTTTACTGGATTGTAGATGTAGAGGTTGTCATATACCGTGTCATTTACCTTAAGTAAAATCATATCATCCTTCACCCAATTCATAGCAATAAGGGAAGGATAAAAATTTTTTGACGAACAAATTGCCCTTTTGCTTTTTAAATCATATATTACAAGTTGATTATCGTAGTCATTTGGAATTTTCCCCTTATCCTTAAGATTGAGGCAGAGATTATTAAATGCAGAAGGAGAAGTCATAAGGGCAAGTTTTTCTCCATCGGGGGAAAAGGTTGCACTATATATCCATTGATTTTCAAGTACCTTTTCAAGTTTTCCTTCTTTAAGGGAATAAATATAATATTCAAAAAAAACATAGGGCCTTTTCTTATAATCAATAACTTCCTTTCCAAAAAGTAACTTTTTGCCATCTTCACTTATATCAAGCAAATTTATCTTTTCTGTATTGAAAAGAATGGGGAAATTTTTTCCTCCATCAAAAAAATATAGATATACGGTCCTTTTATTCCTGCTTCCCAGTTGTCTATCCTCAAGGCTTCTAAAATATTTATATCCATCTTTGTAATCCTTGACCTTTATAAATCTTGAATAGACAAAATATCTTCCATCTGGTGAGGCTCCATAAAGATTTACATCCTTTTCAGGTCCCAATAATTTCTTACTCTTAAGTGCTTTAATATCTAAAAAATATATTGAATTTTTACTTCCACTTTTTACCTGAAGCAAAAATCCATTTCTACCACTTACCCACAAAAATTTCTTAACATTTAAATCTTCTGGAGACTTAAAAATCACTCTTTTAACGGCAGAATCCCATATCTCAAAAAATGAGTGAGTTTTTCCACAGGTATCCATGTGGGAAATCTCATAGGCAACATATCTTCCATCATCTGAAACCACAACTCCACTTACCTTATTGCCATTTAAAATCTCATATTTGCTCAAAACCCTTTCAGATGAAGTGGAAAATTCAACTTCTGCTTCCTTTGTTTCCTCATCCTTTTTGTATGTCACAGAAAAATTAAACTTAACATCTGAAACGACCTTAATCAAAAGCCAGTGGGTTCCCTCTATCAATTCCACACTTTTCTTAGTGCCATCTTTACCTGGATTCTTTTCCGTAAGTATATCTTTTCCATCAAGAAAAACTTTGAAGGGCTTATCTATTTTGAAATTAAACTCAAGTTTTGCAAATCTATTTACCCTTATATATGTGGAAAAATAGTAGATGAAATAATCATCTGCTGATTCTGAAAACTTATATCCCTTCTTCAGGACTTCCCACTTTACACTGTTTTCACCATCATTCGTCAATACCTTTCCCTCCACTGGAGTAAATCTATCGATTTTCACAACTTCCTTCTCAAGCAATTCCTTTACATAATCACTCCTCAGATAAGTGTCTAAAAATGGTGGCGTAATTATCTTCACCGGACCTGCCACAAGCCATTTTTCAATATGGTTTTCATTATCTTTTTTCTTTTCTTCCATAGAAAAAATTACTCCCATTAAAAATGTCGTTAAAATTAAAAAAAGAACCGTTTTTTTCATTTTTCTAACCCCTGTTAAAAATGTGAATAGTATTATATAATAATTTAAGGAATTTTTTTATATCTTAAGGAGGAAAAATTGAAACTTGATAGGATAAAAAAGGAAAGTTTTGAAATTTTCTTTAAAAACCTCACAAAATCCGGGATTGGAGATAATGGCATATCCATAGAAAATATCGAAGAAATTGAAGAAAAGATAGGTAATGCCATTAAGGCCATAAAAATCTTGAGGGAAAGGGGAGAGGCAAAGGGGCATGGTGAGAAGGTTTTATTTACAAAACTTCCCTATCAAATGGAAGAGAAAAGGGAATTAATTGAAAAAATCTTAAATTTTGGAAAGATGGTTAGAAGTAATTATAAATATGTGGTATCCCTCGGCATAGGAGGCAGTTACTTAGGCAACCAGGTGCTTGTGGATGCACTCATTCATCCCTTTCAATTTTCAGAAGAAATACCAAAGGTTTACTTTGCAGGCAACAATGTTGATCCAACGACATTAAAGGGATTGTTTGAAGTCATTGATATCGAAAAAACCATGTTCATTGTTATATCAAAATCTGGGACAACCATGGAGACAATGGCAGCATTTTTGTACACTTTTTCTAAAATTAAGGAAAGGGGTCTTTCACCTCAAAATCATTTTACAGCGATAACTGATAGGGAAAAGGGAGTTCTCAGGAAAATTGTCAGGGACCTCCATCTTGAAAGTTTTGAGGTTCCCGAAGGAATAGGTGGTAGATGGTCAGTCTTATCAGAAGTAGGACTTGTGCTTGCCTCAATCCTAAATATTGATATAGAAAATTTACTGTTGGGGGCCAAAAAAATGGATGAAATCACTTCCAATGAAGACCTTTTTGAAAATCCGGCATATCTGTATGCCACACTTTCCTATCTTTTGTACAAAAAAAAGGGATTTAATGAATCGGTTTTAATGCCCTATTCCGATAGATTAAAATCCCTCTCTCTCTGGTATGTGCAACTTCTCGCAGAAAGTTTGGGTAAAGAGAAAAATAGAAGTGGAGAAATAGTAAATGAAGGCAGAACTCCAATACCTGCTCTTGGGACAACCGACATGCACGCACAAACTCAACAACACAGAGAAGGTAAATATAATAAGATTATAACAATGATTGGAGTCAAAGACTTTGGAGAATGGGATATAAAATTGCCTGATAAAAACCCCTTTTCTGAAAAATTGAATTTTCTAAATGGGAAAAAATTCTCAACACTACTATCTACAGCACTTGAGGCAAATGAAATAGCGCTGAGTAAAGCAGAAAGGCCTGTCTGCAAAATAATAATTCCAGAAATCAATGAATTTTATCTGGGAATGCTTTTTTATTTTTTTGAGATAGCAACGGCCTTTGAAGGGGAATTGCTTGATGTAAATCCATACGATCAACCGGGAGTTGAAGATTATAAAAAGATTATGAAAGAAAAACTAAATGGCTGATAAAAACTACAAAAAATATTTTGAACTTCAAAGAAAACTATCTTCCCAAATAATTCTTGAAAGCAAAGTGGGAAATATAAAATATATAGCAGGTGTAGATGTATCTTATGTAAAAAGAGTAAATCTGGCCTTTGCAACAATTGTTGTTTTAAACTATAAAACACTTGAAATTGTTGAGAAAAAATATCATATTTCGCAGATTACATTTCCCTACATCCCAGGTCTTCTCTCCTTTAGAGAAATTCCTCCTATTCTTGAATGTATAAAAAAGTGTAAAATTTCCCCGGATATCTACATATGTGATGGACAGGGGATAGCTCATCCAAGAAAGATGGGTCTTGCCACACACCTTGGAATAATATTAAACAGACCAACCATTGGGTGCGCCAAAAAGAAATTGGTTGGGCACTTCACCCCACCTCCACTAAACATGAAATCCTGGAGCCCTCTGTGGTACAAGGGGGAACAAATTGGAGCAGTATTAAGGAATAAACCCCGGGTAAAACCCATCTTCATATCACCGGGGCATTTGGTTGACATAAATAAATCAATTGAGGTGGTAAGAAATACATCCACAAGATACAGATTGCCTGAGCCAACAAGACTCGCGGATAAATTTACAAAGGAACTTAAAAAAAATTACCTGGGATTGTAGAGCACTCCTATTTCAGAGCCAATTTTAAGTTTCAGTTTTTCTCTGGCACTTCTCCCGTTTACTGCAATTTCATAAAAGCCACTACTTCCCATTATGAAAAAGGGATCCTCATTATTTGGGGATTCACTGTAATATCTATATCTGGCAGTAATTTCACCAGATGAGGTTATTACTTTAACTATATCTGGATATCCCTTTTCAGTTAAAGGTATATGTCTTTCAGTTATATTGGTAATCAAATTCCCAAACCTATCCACATAGATTATTTTTCCCTTTAAGGCACCCGGTTTTATAATCTGTGGATCTGAAATCTCAAAGTACTTGTAATCTCCTATCACCTCACCAAATTTGGAGGTATCTATCCCCTTAGACATCCACCCAGCAACAGGTCCAAAGATATCCCTGCCGTGAAATGTATTTGAAACCTTCTCATTAAAAAAATGTTCTTCAGAAATCTCAACAACCTTATAAACTTCATCATATTTGTAGATATAACTAAACACACCATTGTCCGGACCCACAAAATAGTATTTTTCAGTAACAACTATAATGGGACGCCTTTCTGACCCAACTGTCGGGTCTACAACAACAACATGAATGGAAAACTCTGGAAAATACCTATAAGCCATAAAAAGAGAAAATGCTGCTTCTCTTATATCTCCCCTTCTAATGCTATGGGTAATATCTATAATATGTGCAGAGGGATTTACCTTCATTATGACACCCTTCATACTACCCACATATGGAGAATCCCCAAAATCAGTTAAAAGTGAAATAATCCTATCTTCCATTTAAAACCTCACTTTACGTATCCCAATTCCTGCAATTTTTTTCTAATGAGATCTATATCCTTTTCATTTATTTCCCCCTCTATTTCTATCACAGAGAGGGGATGTTCTACCTTTCCCCACCTGATTCTTTCCCACACCCTCTCGTGAATGTAGTAAAGCACAATACCAATCCCATGATAAAGTATTGTTATAATTGACATCTCCTTGAAACTTCCGGTCACAAAATAACTAACTGTAGCAAGTGTGATAAAACCTGTGGTTTTCCAGACAAATGATTTAACAATAGATCTCTTTCTATTTTCCATTTTTACAAAATCCCATCAATTTCCATAAAAAAAATGCTCCCCGATTTAAAAACCAGGGAGCAAAAGAAGTTTTTAGCCAAAAAAGTATTAATAAATTGGTCCAATGCACTTAAAGAGATGGCCGGGAAAATAGTAATTTTCAAGATACACAGCTCCTGTTCCGCTAACTAAGTCCAATTTACCTTTACTCTGAATATATCCGGGATACATTCTGTCGTTAACGCCAAAATAGTAGTTGTTCAAAAATCCTGCCACAATGGGATCCATGGTTGGACTCAAGAAAATGTAGTCCTTTTCAAGGGATAAGAATTTAAACCTGTCAACGCCATTGAGAGTTGCCTTTGGTTCAAAATATGCGAAATTTTCACCATTTTCATCTTTTACCATATATAAGTAATTGTACATTCCAAAGAACTGGAACATATTAAAGGCACCTGAGACCCCCAGATCACATGGATTATCCGTTGAATCAAACAATTCAAAATAGTAGAGTTCAAATCCCGTACCAAGGTTCTTAAGGCCAGTACCCCAGTCCATCACACTTGTGTTACTTAATATAGTTGAGAGGTCTCTGGAATTTCCAGCAGGATAAGTGTTTCCAATACCATAACCCACAAGGCCATCTGTATCGGTCAAGTTATAACCTGTAATCACAGAGCCATCATTGACAAAAAATCCGAAGAAGTTGGTCAAGGTACCACCAAAAGTTGGGACACCATAAAACTGGATAGCAGAATATTGGAAAGTTGGGTCATCTCCATTAAACCAGAAATATACTCCATATGGATAAGAGGCATCATCTGGTGAAAGGTCATCCCAATACAGGCAAAATCTCACAGGTCCTGACTCAAGCTCTGAAATGCTTTCACTATAATCCGTATCGGGATATTGAAAAGTTACAAATCCATTTGAACAGAGATACATACAATTCCAATTTACACCTGCCATTGGAAATGGAGCATCACTTGGAAAGACAATTGTGAGGTAATCATCGTCGCCCAGCGGAAGTGGACGATCCCCCCACATAACGGCAGAAATATGAACTCCAAGGGGACCATCCTGGGTATGAGAACCTGTGAAACTATTATCCCCGGTTCCTGTAATACAGAGGTAAATTGTGGTGCCACCGGGGACCAACATCTTTTCTTTAGGATCAATTGATCCAAAATATCCAGGTTCATCATCAAACCAATCTAAGAGTAAACCATCTTCACTGAAAACTCCAATCATTGTGTCTGCACAGGTATCATAGGCATCCCATGAAGTCACTTTTGCATTTACAAGATAGTAGGTGGATGAATCTCCTGGAAGACTGATTTTATACCAGATGGTCTCTCCGGGTGATATCCACCCCCCATCAGGTGAAGTGTAGTCATACCAACCAGAAACTCCATTACCATTTGCAAATGGGTCACAGGCATTATACATGGAATTGTAATTATTTAATATATCGACAGGATCTGTACCTGTTGGATCACCACTAAAAAAGATCATTCCACCATCTATCCAGGAAAGGTCATTCGAATAGTCATCAAAAACATTTTTATAATTTCCATTTATCTGGGCAACACCACTACCAGCAGTCAACATGTAAGAGAAATCATAATCTCCAGAAAGGGTATCCTCTGCCCCATCGTTATATCCAATAATACCCTGCCAGTAAACATCCATGGTACCATATTCAAACATAAAGGACCCATCACTGTAAAGATGAACCGCAAAGGAACAGGTGTAGGATGGATAATAGTAATCAGGTAATTCATCCCAGCATATTACAAGTTCATTTGAAGAAACCTCAAGATATGAGATTGTACCCCCTGAACCGGGATCAAAATCATTGAAAAAAGGAGCAATCACAGGAGGTAGATAATTGAAAAAATGGTATAAATCTATATAATAAGTGTTATAATGACCACCAAAGGTCACATACCCATTGTCGGTTACATAACAGGATGTATATGTTGTTCCCAGAAATGGGAAAGAGAATGTATTAAAATTTATCTGGGCGTAATCCTCATCACCAATACTTAATACTGTTCCACCATCACAGGAAGTAATATCTTTAACGGATTTTTTAAAAAGTCTATTCCCTCCCATCCTCAAATTTGTGTTATTGCTCTTCATATCAAATGCAGTTGGAAGATCAGAAGAGGGATTTGATGGACTTCCATACCTTTCACCGGCAACTGCCTTTATCAAACTTTTAACCACTGGTAAAAAGGACTCATGGCCTACCGGACTTCCCTCAGGCAAATGGGTGATTTCATCCACAAGTGTTCCAATTGTTATTGGATGATGGGTTTTTCTCCTAACAGGAGCAGGAATTCTATAGAGTTCACTTCTTATCCGTGGATCAATATTTTTAAGTAATCTCTCTATATTCATGGGGCTCTTCCAGACCCTTTCCCCTATAATGGGATCAAAGGTCAAATAGGCATAACCATCTGAATATATCCTCCACGGATTTTTCCTTTTTGCAAAAACAAGATAGAGTGTATCTGGTTCCATATTTTCAAGATAAGCACTTCCAATCTCTATTTCTCTTGGAACACTACCCTTTAAAGCCCCAACCACATTGAGTTTATCCCCATGCCCTGAATACTTACACAAAAAAACTGCAGCAGAGTTATCAATTAATTCGTCAAAGGAATTAAAATTAACTCCAAAGGAAAAAATTGAAAAAAGCATCAAAAAGATAAACAACAAGAAAGAAAACTTTTTCATATTACTACCCTCTCAACAATATTTTTTGAAATTAAATTCCTAACATACATCAGTATAATTCTTACATAATAAATCCATTTTTTCAATAATTTTTTTAATTGTATTAATATATTTTACAAATCAAAAAATAACTCAAACTCTATCGGGGAAATATAAGAATTTATAATTCCCAATTCCCTCTTTTTTAGAGTTATCCAGTTGTGAATTAAATCTTCCGGAAAAACATTACCCTTTAGCAGAAATTCGTGATCTTTTTCCATAAAATGTAAAGACTCTTCTAAAGTTAATGGTAATTTATCTTCTCCTTTTTGTCTTAATATCTCCACTTCTTCAAAGGGATCCAATTCCTTCGTGATGCCATCAATGCCAGCCATAACCATGGCAGAAAGTGCAAGATATGGATTACACGAAAAATCAGGCACCCTGTATTCTATTCTACATTCTTTCTCATTTTTGGCATACTGTGGAATCCTTATAAGGGAACTCCTATTCCCCTCACCAAAATCAATGGACACCGGAGCCTCATAACCCGGAGTTAATCTCTTATAGGAATTCACCGTTGGATTTGTAAAGGCACACAGGGATTTTGCATGTCTGATAAGTCCTCCCACATAGTTCATACCCAACTTGCTGAGTAAACTCCCTTCTTCAAAAAATAAACTCTTTTCCCCATCTTTAATAAATTGGTGCACATGCCATCCATTACCAGCCATTCCAGAAACAGGTTTCGGCATAAATGTTACCCTGAGATCATATTTCTCACAAATAAGGCGTGAAATATATTTTACAAGTAGTGATATATCGGCCGCTTTCATAAGATTTAAAAACCCGAGTTCAATTTCCTGCTGTCCCCACTGACCAACTTCATGATGATGGTATTTTACTTTAACCCCGAGTTTTTCAAGCAGGAGAGTTATTTCATCTCTTATGTGGGAAAAAATATCCCCAATTGAATCAAGATGATAGGAAGTTAAAAGTCCTTCCTCTTCAGAACTTATTTTTATTACCGATTCCTCTTTAGAAACCTTATAGTAAACATCTTTAAATATATAAAATTCATACTCTGGAGAAAGAAGGATATCATCGCCTATTTTCAACTCCTTAATAAAAGTTTGACACTTCTTGCAAATCCACCTTATATCCTGTTCAATAAATTCTTCACTATCTGGGGATTTTTTAAAATTTACAAAAAAAGAAATTCTCTTTTCTCCCTTAAAATCCTCAATGAAATAGTTATCAAGATCAAGAACCATAACAAAATCACTATTCTCAGTTGAAGAGAAGCCATAATTTGAGCCATCCACGCCAACACCATCTGAAACCAACTTTTCAGAAAACATCTCAATGGGTAAAGAAAGATGCCTTATCCTGCCAAAAAGATCCATAGACTTTAAATCCAGAAATTTGATATCTTCCCTTCTAATAATATCTTTTATCTCTTCTATTTTTTCCAAAATCTCAAAATTCATAAAACCTCCAATAACACCTAATTATACTTCCTATTTATCCACCAATACTTTAATTTCAAATAGTAAAATTTAAAATCCCTCCTGATATTACCCCACCTCAAGAAGATATATCCAAATATAAGTCCTCCAACATGACCAATATGTGAAATGGAATCCTTAGGCCCAACAAGGGTAAGATACACCTCCAAAAGGGCAAAACCTGCTATCACATACTTTGCCTTAACGGGAATTATCATAAATAAAAGTAAAATTCTCTCCGGGAAAAACATGGAAAAGGCAAGCAACACACCAAAAATTGCACCAGAAGCCCCAAGCACCGGAATTGGAGAAAATGGAGAAATTAAATAACAACAAATACCGGCACCAATTCCTGTGAAAAGATAAAATTTTAAAAATCTTCTACCCCCAAGGATTCTCTCAACCTCAGGGCCAAACATCCAGAGCATAAACATGTTAAAAAATATGTGAAGAAATCCCCCATGCAAAAACATATAGGTAAAAAATCTCCAGATCTGATACTTTTCAGTTATCAAAAGTGGGATAATAGAACCGAAAAATATGAGAAAATTATGGTGAAGCGTGGCATCAATTGTCTGGAGAAAAAAAACCACCACATTTGCAATTAAAAGATACTTTACATATGGAGTAATGCCATAACCAAAATTTATTCTATAATTTTCCATAATAATTGAATATAATTTATACTTAGTGAAAATTCAACCAATTTGAGGAAAAAATGAAAAGAATGAGGAAAATCATATTCATGGTAATTTTTCTTATGGGTATATACTCTTTTTCCTATGACAATCCAGACCTCAAATTGAGGAAAGAAAGGGGATGCAGATATCCAGATTTAGAAAACATTGGAAATAGAGATATAAATGGCAGGATTTATTTACTTTTCCCAAACTTCATATCCTTTAAAAAAGAAATCCAGATTGGAGCAATGCTTGCAGCAGAAGTTGAAAAAAATGTAAAACTCCTTGAAGATGAAGATGTTTACAGGTACATCAATGGGATTGTACAGAATATCTCAAGACACTCCGATGCAAAAGTACCTTTTAGTGTGAAGATAATCGATACAGATGAAGTAAATGCCTTTGCCCTTCCTGGAGGATTTGTCTTTGTCAACAAAGGATTAATTGAAACAGCAGACACGGAATGTGAACTGGCAGGGGTTATAGCCCATGAAACTGGACACGTTGCTGCAAGACATGCCACGGAGCGACTTACAAAAATGCAACTTTTACAGTGGGCTGCCATCCCATCCATCTTTGTTGGCGGAGCCGGTGGAATTGCCCTGAGAAATGGCGTAGGATTTGCACTAAACCTCAAACTACTTGGAATTACAAGGGGCTCTGAAAAGGAGGCAGACATCCTTGGAGTTGAATACACCTGGAATGCGGGCTATGATCCCTATGGGTTTATAACCTTTTTTGAAAAGATGCTCGCAAGGGAAAAGAAACAGCCGGGAAAGTTTGCAAGTTGGTTCAGGACCCACCCCTCAACACCTGACAGAATATCATATGTGAAAAGGGAAATTGAAAATTGTCTTCCCCAAAAAAAGAAATACATCGTAACCACCTCCGAATTTTTAAGGATAAAACATAAATTGCTGGAATATGACAATGTTTTAAAGGTCAAAAACCGTGGAAAGAAAAAGCCAACCCTGAAAAAAAGAAATAAAAGCACAACCACCGGCGGCAAAAAAAGGCCAACCCTTAAAAGACTCGATGACAATTAGGAGAGAAGATGGAAATAGAAATCAAAGGTTTTAACAAAATCAATGTAAAATACATATTACTTGATGTAAATGGGACCCTTTCCACTGATGGTTGTTTAATAGATGGTGTTAAGGAAAAAATAGAAAAACTTAATAAAAATTTTGAAATTTTCCTCTTAACTGCAGATACTTTTGGAAAGGGGCAGGAAATTGCATCTGTACTTGGTGTAAATTTTAAAAAAATTGGTGGCACAAACGAGGCAGAGGAAAAACTCAAATTCCTTAAACATCTGGGTGAAAAAAACTGTATTGCCATAGGAAATGGCAACAACGACATACTAATGTTAAAGGAAGCCGCTCTTGGAATAGGAATAGTGGGAGAAGAAGGAATCTCCAGGGATGCACTTATAAACTCCCACATAATCTTCAAAAATATTAACGATGCCCTGTCATCCATTTTAAATCCAAAAAGAATTTTAGCCACCCTCAGGAGATAAAAATGAAAAAATTTTTAACCCTTTTAATTCTCTTCTTTATAAGCATACCCCTATGGGGTGAAAATTTAACAATTGAAGAAATCTACAACAACCCTGAATTAAGGGGAGGACACATAGAAAGAGTGCACTGGTGTTTCAAAAACTCCCTCATCTATTTTGCAAAGGAAAATGGTGAAAAAAACTTCTACCTATTGGATCTTGAAAGAAGGCAAAAGAGAATATTCATAAATTTTAAAGATTTGCTGGAAAAAGTGCCAGGCAAAGATGAAAAGATAGTAGATTTTAAACTATCTGAAGATGGAACACTCTTTATCTTTTCAACAAAAGACCACACATATTTATATGACACAAGGAGTAAAGAAATTTCCCCCATACTGGTAAATGGAACAGGTAAGGATTTTAACTTTTCACCTGATGGAAACTACATATCATATATTAAGGGAGAAAACATTTTTATCTATTCCATCACAGATAGAAGGGAAATTAAAATAACAAATGACGGCTCCAGAGAAAATATTTATGGAAGTTGGGACTGGGTTTATGAAGAGGAATTTGGAATAAGCAAAGGAATGTTCTGGAGTAAAAATGGAAGATTCTTTTTATTTGTAAATTTAAAGGAAAAGGGAATTAGAGACTATCCACTTGTCTACACAAGAGAAAAGGGCACTTTAAGAATCCAGAAATACCCCTATGCTGGAGAAAAAAACCCGGAAGTAAAGATACTTCTATTTGATTTATTTACAAGAGAAAAAAAGGAAATATTTTCATCAAATGAAAATTCATATATTCCCAGAATATATTTAGATAGAAATGGTGAAAATATCTACATAGAAACCCTAAACAGAGCACAAAATTCCTTAAAACTGGTAAAAGTTGATTTTAATACCTTAAAGACAAGAATATTACTGGAAGAAAAAGCCAATACATGGATAAATATAAATGATCTTTTTTATCTTATGAAAAATAACAGGGATTTCCTATGGGGTTCCGAAAGAGATGGCTTTTTACACTTATATCTATATAAAATCATGGAAAAGGATATTAAAAAAATCACAGGTGGAAAATTGATCATAACCTCTCTTTCAGGTGTGGATGAAGAAAATGAAAAAATTTATTTAACAGGAACATTAAATGACCCCACAGAAACCCAATTCTATAAAGTTGATTTTAGTGGAAATTCCATTGAGAAGATATCTCAAAAAAGTGGGACACATAAAATTATCTCCATTTCCCCGGATTTCAAATATTATATAGATGAATATTCAGACATACTAACTCCCACCATTGTATATTTAAAATCCTTTTCAAACCCATCATTTAAAGTAATCCTTTCCGGGAAAGAGATAAATTTAAGGGAAAAATATGGACTTTTACCTCCAAAATTTTCAACACTTAAATATGAAGGAAGGACATATTACACACTTACCTATCTCCCTGAAAATTTTAAAAGGGATAAAAAACACCCCGTGCTCATTTATGTATATGGAGGTCCCCACTATCAGGTGGTAAAAAGGAAATGGAAATTCACCACTACCCTCTTTCATGAAATCCTGGCAAAAAATGGATTCATAGTATTTTCTCTGGACAATAGGGGATCTTCAGGTAGAGGTAAAAATTGGGAAGATTGGATTTATCATCACTTTGGGGAAAGGGAACTTGAAGACCAGTTAATGGGGGTAAATCACCTGAAATCTCTCCCCTATGTAGATCCCAATAAAATTGCAATATGGGGATGGAGTTTTGGGGGATATATGACACTTTATGCCCTTACAAAATCCCCAGGCATATTTAAATGTGGTATAAGTGTTGCACCTGTCACAGATTGGAAGCTATATGATTCAATATACACAGAAAGATACATGGGAAGGCCTTCAGAAAATAAAGATGGATATATCAATAGTTCTCCAATTAATTTTGTAAAAAACATCAAATCAAAATTACTACTTTGCTTTGGAACATGTGATGACAACGTACACCCGGTAAACAGTTTAAATCTAATAGACAGATTAATAAAAAATGAAAAGGATTTTGAACTCTATATCTATCCCAACCAGAGTCATTCTATTTCAAAAAAATCTTATCGAATTTTTCTCTTTAAAAGGATAAAATCCTTTTTAATTGAGAACCTGAAATAAATTGGAAAACGGGCAGGGAAAGATCCCTGCCCCAATTGAATACTATATTCCATATATCCAGTTGAGATTGAAAAGAGAAATATAGAAGGAATAAAAATTTTTAAAGAGATATTTTACAGAGACATCACCTCGATTTTCCTCATCTTTTTTCCTATACTCCTCAAATGAGGGAATACGCAATTCTTCATATTTTCTATCCCTCAGAAGTTTGTTAAGTTGAGAAATTTGTCCCTTTAAAGCTTCAAACTCCCTTTCCTTCTTTTTTTCTTCCACACTTAAGGCCTTTAGATTTTTAAGTTGTGTTTTAGTTGGCCTTCCACCATAGGAGATAACAGAAGAGTAGAGGTCTATAATTTTTTCCCTGAGTTTTCCCTCTACAAAGACTCCCTTTGTCTGGGTAATTGAATTATAAAAAGTATCAATAGATTTATTGAGTTTAGAGAGTTTATCCTTTAAATCTTCTTCCTTTACCCTTTTCAAAATTTTTCCAATACTTTTTTTCACATCAAGCATGGTATCTGTGATATAAGCCAGCCTGTATTGAAGGTCATACAATTCTCCAACAGTTTTATCCCTTAACTCCCTATCCTTTAGAGAATATTTTGTGCGGGGGTCTGGTTTAAGGTATATTTTACCGGTATATTCCTTGCCATTTTTCACCAACTTAACCGTATACTCGCCTTCCTTTACCATCGGTCCAACAAAAACCCACTGGCTTAAACCAGATGTGTGAGCCGTTTTGGGAGGTTTTAACCTCATATTCCAGTACACCCTATTTATTCCCCTTCTATTGTGAGCGGGAAGTACTTTAACAAGTTTTCCATCTTTGTCAAAAATCTCGATAAACATATCTCCAAATAGGTGCCTTTTCTTTAAATAATAAGTTATAAATGCCCCTTCAGGAGGGTTCTCTCCAAAAAACTCCCCATTTGCGGGAAAAACCTGAATTCCCACAGGTATTTTTTTTATGGCAGGTCTTGAGGGAAGAACAGCAGCCCTTTCTTTCATCAGAGTATCACTAATACTTCTTAGAGGTGTGATGTCATCTATAATCGCTATTCCACGACCATACGTTGCAATAATAAGATCATTTTCCCGGGGATGGATCTGAATATCCCTGACCTCAACCTTAGGAAGTACATCTTTAAAAAAGATCCAATTTTTTCCACCATTAAAGGAAGCATACAGACCAAATTCTGTACCCAAAAAGAGTAAATTTTTATTCTTCAAATCCTCTCTTACAACAAAGCAATATCCATCAATCTCTTTAGAAGAGAGTTTAATCCAATGTTTTCCAAAATCCACCGTCTTGTAAACATAGGGTTTGATATCCCCCGTTCTATGTCCATCAAATGTGGCATAGGCAACACCCTTATCAAAATGACTTGCCTCAATACAACTACACCATGTCCCCGCTGGAAGGTCTGGAATGTTTTTTGCCACCTGTGTCCATGTCTTTCCACCATCTGTGGTTATGGCCACATTTCCATCATCAGTTCCAACCCATATCACATCCTCATCAAGGGGAGACTGGGAAATTGTATAAATGGAGCAAAAATTCTCAGCAGTGGTGTCATCGGGAGTAAGACCGCCCGATTCCTCCTGTTTTAACTTACTACTGTCATTGGTGGTAAGGTCTGGGGAAATTTTTTCCCAACTTTCCCCTCTATTTGTGGTCTTAAAAAGATATTGTGCCCCCAAGAAAATAGTCCTGTGATCAACTGGACTCAGTAATACTCCCGCATTCCAGTTAAACCTATATTTTTCACCACCCTTTTTAGGTCTTGGAGTTATATCTCTTACCTCCCCGGTTTTCATATTTTTCCACTCAAATCTCCCACCCTGCCAGGAAAAATAAACAATATCCCTGTTAAAATAATCTCTAAAGGCATAGAATCCATCTGCACCACCTATGTTTTTCCAATCTTTATTTCTTATACTTCCCTCCATACTATCAGAAACTGCCATCCAGGAACCATTATCCTGAAGTCCTCCATATATGTGATAGGGATAGTCCATATCATAACTCACATGGTAGAACTGGGATATGGGAAGTCTCGACAAAAATTCAAAGTGGGTCCCCCCATCAAAGGATCTGTAAACCCCACCATCTGTCCCAATTAAAACATAGTTACTGTCATTGGGATCTATCCATATTGCATGTAAATCTGGATGCATCCCAACGGAAAAGGAAAAGCCACCTGAAAGCACTGAAGAATCAAAACTTTTACCACCATTTTCACTCACAAAAAGCGTTAAATTTAAAACATACAACTTTTTAAAATTGTCCGGAGAAACCTTGATTGTGGAAAAGTAAAAGGGCCTTATACTAACAGCCCTTGAAGAATTAATTCTCTTCCAGCTTTCCCCAAAATCTTCAGATTTAAAAAGTCCCGTTTTTTTAGATTCCACAAGGGCATAAATCGTGGATGGTCTCCGGGGGGAAATATCCATTCCAATTCTACCAAGGTCTCCTTTGGGCAATCCCTTCGTAATTTTTTTCCAGGTTTTACCCCCATCTATACTTTTATAAATACCACTTCCCTTGCCACCTGATTTAAAAAAGTAGGGATATCTCCTCACCTGCCACATGGAAGCGTACAAAATATTCTTTTCCTGAGGATCCATGTCAAGGTCAATACAACCGGTTTTTTCATCAACATATAAAATTTTCTTCCAGGTCTTTCCACCATCTTCACTCTTATAAACACCCCTCTCACTGTTATCATCCCACAAATGTCCAAGCACACCAACATAGACAACATTTGAATCCTCGGGATCGATTAAAACTTTGCTTATTCTCTCTGAGTTCTCAAACCCAACGCATTTCCAGGTCTCACCACCATCTTCACTTTTAAAAAGCCCCCTTCCCATTGAAACCGTATTTCTCACATTTACTTCACCAGTTCCAATCCATATAATATTCGGATTTTTCTGGTCCACCGTTATACAACCTATGGACATAACATATTTATCAAAAATGGGTTTGAAGGTAATGCCGCCATCAACCGACTTCCAGACACCACCACCAGCGGTACCCACATAAATTATATTTCTATCGCTATCTACACAATCAATGGCAGTTATCCTACCACCGGTGACAGCAGGTCCTATAAACCTCGCCTTTAAATCACCCATTATGGAACTATCATAGGAAAATACTGTGGAGAAAAAAAATAAAAATATAAAAAGAAATAAAAAGGCAAAAATAAAACTAATTTTTTTCATTCTTACTATCTCCCTTTTCACCTTTTTTCTCTTTTATTTCAAATAAAGAATCGGAAATATTTTCATTTACCTTTATTGAACTGAAAACAACATTACTTTCCATCTTTCCCATAACCATTCTCACAGAAAATGGGAAATAAACTCCCTCAACCTTTTTATAATTGGAAAAATATATGGATCCTTTTAACACAGAATTTCCTCTTTTAGTCGAAACATCAATTTTTACAGGAATACAACTCTCTTTATCAATGAAGAAATAAAAGGGTTCTCTACCCTTTTTAACAAACTTTATCTTATACGCTTCAGCCCCTTCCAGATCTTCTGTACCCACATAGGTTGCCGTAAATCCAAGTTTTTTATACTCGGTGAAAAAATTTATACTGTTGTAGTTTTCAATCTGTTCTACATTTTTTTTATCCATCTCCTTCGGTTCTGGAGATATCATTGGATTTATACTCCATCCTTTCTTCCCATCAAATACCTGAATTATCTTATTTCCCTGAAACTTTACCTCAACTCTTATCTTGTTGGGATTTTTTATATATATTTCCATGGGTAGTTCAACTCCCATACTTACAACCTTTCCAACAAGATGTATATCTTTAACTTTATTAAGTGCCTCTTTGCCACCATAGGCCTTTATGGTGCAATCTAAAATTTCATTCAAACTCTGGGAAAAGGCAAAAAAGCCCATTATAAAGACGAGAAAAATCAAAAAAGACCTTCTTTTCATGACAAAACCTCCACTTTTTTCGAATTATCACACGAAAAATACGAAAAAAAATTAAAAATGTTTCACTAATTTATAATTTTTGCATCCTTGGATGGGGCAATATTTGTTAAAACAAGGGTCCCATTTTCATCATAGTACTTATAAAATTTTTTCCTTCTACGGTAAACATAATTTACATCTACAGGTACCATATCACTCCCATAAACTTCAATTATTTTATTCACGTACTTCTTTGTTTCTCTATAATTGGGAACTCTATTAATCCTCTTAACCAAATTCTCCCCGGCATTATACGCAGAAAGCACAAGTCTCAAATCTCCATTAAACATCTTTATGAGATACTTCAGATATTTGGTTCCTCCCATTATATTCTGGTCGGGATCATAGGGATCATCCACACCAAATCTTATGGCAGTATCCGGCAGGAGTTGCATCAAACCTATTGCCCCCTTTGGGGATACAGCACTGGGATTGAAATTGGATTCCACAAGAATAACGGTTTTAATTAGATTGAAATCCACTCCATATTTTTTAGAATATTTCCTGATTATTGGATCATACCTGTTGTACCTATCATCATCAAATTGGAGTAAATCCTCCCTTTCCCTCTTAATTTCATAGACCTTAACCTTTTTGGAAGACACATTTTTAGGCTTTCTATTACAGTAAACAACCTCACCATTGCTGTTAATATATTTGTAAAATTTTTCTCCCCTAAAAAAAGTGGTAAGAAACATC
This sequence comes from Acidobacteriota bacterium, assembly GCA_027064125.1. Lineage (GTDB taxonomy): Bacteria > Acidobacteriota > JAAYUB01 > JAAYUB01 > JAMOQF01 > JAMOQF01. The sequence goes on along the minus strand of JAMOQF010000065.1, from coordinate 20,924 downwards.
ACCATTAGCACGAAAAAAAACTTCTTCAACCCTCTTAACCTCCCTTTTTCATAACCAGTCTCTTTGCCTGTCTTCTTAACACATCCGGTATGGTCTTATCATTTACAAGCAATTTTAAATCCTGCTTTGTCAATCTATTTATCAAACTCAAAGAAATAGAAAGTGGAGTCTTGGGATTTCTAACAAGATTTTTCACTATCTTATACTTTTTTAGCCACTCTCTATGGGTTCCAATAATCCTTAAGACATCCTGATGCACATTTCTCATTTGAGAAATTGCATCCACCTCACTTTCTGAAATCTTGGGACTTGAAAGAACGGTGACAGCAACAAGCCTATTTGAATCTCTTACAAGTATGTTCCTCTCTTCTCTGGTGCCAAGAAGTGCGGTTTTTATTTTCTCGCTAACAGTCATCCTGCTAAGTTTTTGTAAGACCGTTAATTTTTCAGGTTCAACCTCATCTTCAGAGACATTTATCTCACTTCTACCGGAAAGTTCCCGTAATTCTTCCTCTGTGGGCTCGACAGGTAATTTATCTAAAATTTCCTCTTTTAATATACCTTCCTCTGGAGATTCTTCCTCCTCTTCCACAAGAAGTTCTTCTTCTACCTCTTCGCCCTCTGCTGTAAGTTTGTATTCTCCCTTACCCTCCTGAAGGAAATCTTTTTCTATTTCACTTAGCCTTGCTAAGTTGGCAGGGGTCAGATGGGGATTTTTCCTCAAGGCCTTTATTATTTCAGGCTCCTCAATCAACTTCATCTGGTTATTTATAATAAGTTCAGCAATGGAGAGATTGACCTTAGGTGCTACATCCACAAGTGTTTTATGTGGAACCTTAGGGTGGGTAACCACCTTTTCCAGAATCTTCTGTCTATCCAGATAGAATCTACCACAAAAATCCAGAACATCGGGAGATACATTTTTATCTTCAATAATTAACAGTATTTCACTGTCATCTCTATCCTTTAAAGACTTTATTGCACTTTCCCTTATCTTCTCATTTTTATCTCTGGATAAAATCACCTGGGCTTCAAATAAAACCTCCGGTGGTAGCGGCAAAGCACCCTTTGCGGCAGCATCTTTAACCATCTCCGGGGCATTTCCCTTTTTTATTGCATCAAGAATGGGATTAATTGCCATTTACACTCTCCGCCTCTAAAAAATCTGATTGATTTTCCACATTTATTTCTATATTTTTGACTTCTCCCACATCCCCAAGGGGTTTGCACTTTCTCCCATTGATATACATATCAACCGATCCAGCGCTTCCAAGTGTAAGTTTAACATCCTTAAAATATTTTATTAATACCTCATCATTGTTTAAAAGATACTCCTTTTCCTCCCCACCATCTACTTTAACTTTTATCCAACACCTACCCTTTGCCAGAAGTTTTATCTCATTTTCACTCTCTCCTTTACCAACATCCACACCTTCATTGAGATTTTTCGCTTCACTTAACTTTTCCTTTACTTCTTTGCCAGAATCCTTTAACACACCTCCTGTATCCAGTTGGCCCTCAATCTTTGGTGAAACCGAATAATTTACATCTGGCCTCTCCGCCATACCTCTCCTTATAAATAGATAATAAAGTATGGCAGAAAGGATTAAAAAAAGAACCACAAGAAAGAGGATTAATTTTATATTATATGCCCTTTCAGTTGCAGTTATGAACTTATCCTTCTCTCTTAAAGTTATATTTTCATTCTCTTTCGGGGAAAAATAACCTTCTTCCATAAACTTTTTCATAATTTCCGAGGTGTCGAGTTCGAGATATTCTGCATACTTTTTTACAAAAAATTTCCCATAAATTCCACGGGGTAGTTTAGAGAATTCTTCTTTCTCAATAGCCTGAAGGAAGTTTATCCCTATTTTTATTTCTTCAGATACATCATTTAAGGTAAGCCCCAGGGCCTCCCTCTTTTCTTTGAATAAATTACCAAGGTCTGCCATTTTGTATCTCAAAAAAGATGTACTAACACTTTAACAAACACTTACTTTTAAATTTTACAATTTTTTAGATTCAATGTAAACATTTTATAAATAATAAACTTCTCAAAAAATAATATTGAAAAAAAATGTATTTAATATAAAATCAATTTTCCTTTATATACAACCAGCAGATGGAGGATAAAATGGAAGAAAAAAAAGTAAGAGAACTTCTGGATAAGGTTATGCACCCGGCCATAAATGCATCTTTGCTTAAACTTGGGATCATCTCAGATTATAAAGTAGAGGAAAATGGAATAACTATTGAGATGGCATATCCATTCCCCAATATTCCCATAAAGGATATGTTAAAAGTAAGTATAGTAAATGCACTTTCACCTCTTGGCATGGAGATAAAATTTACTGAGAGGGTAATGACAGAAGAGGAAAGACAGAGATTTTTACAGATAGAAATGGAAAATTGGAAGGGATTGTAAAATGATTACTTTAAAGGATTTAACAGGCAGGGATATCACCCTAATTGATTCACCTAAAAGGGTTGTATCTCTAATCCCTTCTGTAACCCACACCCTATTTGAAATAGACTGTGGAGATCTGGTAGTGGGGAGGACAGATTTTTGTAATAAGCCAGAAGAGGCTAAAAAAATAAAAAGTATTGGTAGCCCTAAAAAAATTGACATAGACAAAATAATTGCACTGACACCAGATCTCATAATAGCAGATGTGGAAGAAAACAGAAAAAGTGATGTGGAAGAACTTGTTAAAAGCGGATTTAAGATCTACATTGCGTCAATCAAAAAGATTGAAGATATAATTACCTTCCTCACCCACATGGGACAAATTTTTGAAAATAAAAAAGTACAGGAAATAATAAAAAAAATTGAGAGGGAGATTTCTTCCTCACCACCATCTAAAAAAATAGCAACATTTTTACCCATATGGAGAAATCCATACATGTGTTTCAATGAAGAAACCTTTTTAGATGACATCCTCACAAGATGTGGTTTCCACAATGTTTTTAGAAAAAATAGAAAGAGGTATTTTAAACTAAATGAAGAAGAAATACAAAAAAGTGAATTTGACCTGTTGATGCTTCCGTCAGAACCATACAACTTTCATGAACTTGAACCAATAGAAATAATTGAAGACCTGAAACTCAGTCCCCATGTAAAAATAGCATACATTCCCGGAGAATGGGTGGCGTGGTATGGAGCAATAACGCCAGAAGGTTTAAAGGAATTAAAAAAACTCTACAGAGATTATTTTAAAAAGTGAAGGGTTTTAAATTAATTTCAGATTTCTCACCAACACTCCCTCAAAAAGAGGTAATCGAAAAAATAGTAAATTCCATAAAAAGGGGAAATACCTTTCAAACACTTGTGGGAATAACAGGGAGCGGGAAAACCTTTGTCATGGCAAATATTATCGAAAAATTAAATCGTCCAACCCTGATCCTTTCCCACAATAAAACACTAACCGCTCAACTCTATCAAGAATTTAAAAACTTTTTCCCGGAAAACTCCGTTGAATACTTTGTTAGTTATTATGACTACTACCAACCTGAAGCATACCTGCCAGCAGAAGACATATACATAGAAAAGGATTCAAAAATCAACGAAGAAATCGACAGATTGAGGCATAGGGCAACAATGGCTTTACTTGAAAGAAGAGATGTAATAATTGTCTCAAGTATTTCCTGCATATATGGCCTGGGCTCCCCGGATATTTACTACAATCTTACACTGCACCTAAAAGTGGGAGACACAATAAAGAGAAAAGATTTACTCAAAAAATTAACTGAACTTCAATATGAAAGAAATGATTACGAATCACAGCCGGGAAAGTACAGAATCAGAGGCGACATAGTTGATATCAATCCCCCATCAGGTGGAGAAGCAATAAGAATTGATTTTTTTGGAGAAGAAATTGAAAGTATCTATACCATAGATAAACTCAGCGGGAAAAGAAAAGAAGAAAGAGATGAAGTAATTATCTTTCCAGCGACCCACTTTGTCATTCCAAAGAGAAGGTGGAGTGAAATTACAAAAAGTATAGAAGAAGAACTATCCTGGTATCATAAAAAATTATTGGATGAAGGAAAACTAATTGAAGCACAAAGAATACTTGAAAGGACAAATTTTGACCTTGAAATGCTCAGAGAAACAGGATACTGCCATGGTATAGAAAACTATTCAAGGCACATCACAGGCAGAAAACCGGGGGAGCCCCCACCTACACTTCTTGACTATTTTCCGGAGGATTTTTTAATATTTATAGATGAATCTCATGTCACCGTTCCTCAAATAAGAGGAATGTATGAAGGAGATAGATCTCGTAAAAAAACCCTTGTGGAATTTGGTTTTAGACTCCCCTCAGCACTTGATAACCGTCCTTTAAACTTTGAGGAATTCTTCCAGAGGATAAATCAGGTTCTATTTGTCTCAGCAACTCCTGGAGATTTTGAGAGAAAAATGTCCGGGGAAAATGTATTTGAACTAATTATAAGACCCACAGGACTGCTGGATCCCGAAATAGAGGTCAAAAAAACTGAAAACCAGATTGAGGTGGCAATATCAGAAATAAAAAAAAGAGTGGCAAAAAAAGAGCGGGTCCTCATTACCACACTCACCAAAAAACTTTCAGAAGACTTAACAAAATTTCTTACAGATGTGGGCATCAGGGCAAGATATTTGCATTCAGAAATAAAAACCATTGAACGCATTAAGATTTTAAAGGAGTTAAGGGAAGGCAAAATTGATGTCATTGTGGGAATAAACCTGCTTAGAGAAGGGCTCGACTTACCTGAAGTATCTCTAATTTTAATCTTTGATGCTGACAGAGAGGGGTTTTTGAGATCATATACATCTCTAATTCAAACAATTGGAAGGGCAGCAAGAAATGTAAATGGGAAAGTAATACTGTTTGCAGACAAAATAACTCCTTCCATGCAAAGGGCAATTGATGAAACCTTAAGAAGAAGAAAAATTCAAATCGAATACAATAAAAAATACAACATAACTCCAAAAACAATAAAAAAATCCATCAAATTTTTACTTGTAGGGCAAAAAGAAGATAAAATACTTGAGATATCAGAAAAAACTGAAAATCTCATAAGAAAAATAAAAAGCAAAAATGAGATAAAAAAGACAATCAAAGAACTTGAAAGGGAAATGATGGAACTTGCACATCAATATAGATTCGAAGAGGCAATTGTTTTAAGAGAAAAGATCAAGGAACTTGAAAAATTACTAAAAATGGTGAGGGGATAGGCATCCCTATCCCCTTGTCATTACCGTTCCACATTTTGGACATTTCATTGCATTACAGGGGGTTCCCTGTACATGTTTTACCTTTTCCCCACAATTGGGGCACACACAAAACCCACCGGGGCCAAGTCCAAATCCGCCCATTCTGCCTCTTCCGCCACCTTTTCCAAGTCCTCTTCCACTTCCACTGCCCTGTCCTCTTCCGCCTATCATTTTTCTTCCTCCTTTTCAAGTTTTTCAAGCCTGTTTTTAATCAACTTCAATTCCTCCTCAAGGGCCTTTGCCTCATTTTCCAGAAGTTTCTTTTCATCTGCCGTTTCATAAGGAACATACCCATATCTTGCCCATCCAGGCACACCCGTTAAATAAAACATGTGTCTGAATCCTCTCCCCCTTCCGAAAAATCCTCTTCCTCTTCCAAAAAAGCCCCTTCCAAATCCTCTTCCCCAGGGATTCATATACCCGGGAACACCATTACCTGTACAAAAACCAGCCCTTCTTCCAGTCATTGGTCCTTCTCCAAGTGGACCTGTCCTATCACCAAATGGCATAGTTCACCTCCTATTTATAAATTTTTAAAATTTTCTCCATCTCCTACCCCTTCTATGCCTGAAACAACCAGGCATAAAATATGAAGGAGAATTTAAAAAGCCGCCACAAAAGCCATCAATCACTTCTTCTTCACTTCCCCGCACCCAGGGAATGACTTCAATACCATTCAGAACAAAAAATCTATAATCCATTTTCTTTATCCCACCACATATTAAAACTTCCACCCCATGCGAATCTAAAAGTTCAAGTAATTCCCCAAGTTGCCAGGGCTTTTCAAACCTTAAAATATCACCACCGCAACTAAAAATTACCACCTCACTCCCGCAATCAAAATTAACCGCCACATGCCCATTATTTGTAATAACTGCAGCCTTCATCTTCTACCTCTCAACACTATATTTAAGCAAACATAATGCCAATCTTTTTGAGGAAATAAATGTCTCATTTTAAGACTTTAAATATTTTACTGTCTCAAAAAGAGACAGAGTCTTCCTCCATAATGGCAATCACCCCCCCAGAATTGTAAACCCTTGCCTGTAAAAATTCATAAATTCCAATATCCCTCAATTTCTTTGAAGTGGTGGGACCTATTGAAACCAATCTGGGAGCTTTTTCCCCTTTGAATTTTTCCGGTTTCACAATTTCAAAAAAGTTGCTCACGGCGGAAGGAGAAAAAAATGTTATGTAGTGTGAATTTAAAACATCTTCTACCTCTTCATGATTAAATTTTTTCTTTAAGTTCAAGTAAACCGTCCAGAAATATAACCTACCCCCACTTTTTTCCAGAACATAATAATTTTCTCTTCTGGCAATATTTGAAGAAGGTATTAAAATTTTTTTACCCTTTAAATCCGATGTTTCCCTTATTTTACTGGAAAGACTACTACCGGTATATTCTTCAGGCAGTTCCTCCACTGACAAACCCCTCATAAGAAGTTCTTTCCTGGTCCTATTACCCACCGCAAAAATCCTTTTTTTAAAAATTTTTTCAGGCAGGATCTTATTGAAAAAATATTTCACACTATTTTTAGAGGGAAAGATAAAAATGTCAAAGGTGGATATCTCATTTAAGAAAACTTTATCTTCCGAAAAATTCTCTTTAAACTCTATTACTGGAAATAAAATGGGAATCCCCCCTTTACTGGATACCATTTTAGAAAATTCCCTTCCACCTTCAATATCCCTTGTAATTACAACTTTTTTCCCTTTCAATGCCATAGTGTAGTTTAGTAAAATGAATTTTAAAATTCAAAGGAATTTTGATTCAAAAAAATGGAAAAAGTTTTACTTGGACTAAGCGGTGGAAAGGACAGTCAACTTGCACTTAAAATCCTAAAAGAGGCAAATTTTGAGGTTATAGCCCTTACAATGATCTTTAACAACTACTCAGAAATGGACAGAAAAAATCTTGAAAGGGCAAAGAAAATTTGTAAAAAAGAGGAAATTAAACATGAAATAATTGATGTAAGCAATGTATTTGAGGAAAAGATAAAAAAATATTTTATAAGAGAGTATCTCTCTGGAAAAACCCCATCCCCATGTATTTATTGCAATGAAAAAATTAAATTTCACCACTTAAATGAGTATTCAAAAAAACTTGGAATAAAATTTATTGCGACAGGTCATTTTGCAGATATCTATTTTAATCTAAAGGAAAAAAGATATGTGATAAGAAAGGCATTTTATGAAAAAAAGGATCAAAGTTATTTTCTTTACAGATTGCCCCAGGAAATTTTATCTAAAACTCTTTTCCCGCTTGGAAAAACAGTAAAAAGTAAAGAGGCAGGATATAGCGAAAGCCAGGAAATATGTTTTGTAACAAGTGATTATAGAGAGTTTTTAAAAAAAAGGGGGATTCCAGAAAAAGAAGGGGAAATAATATATGAAGGAAAGACAGTGGGAAAACATAACGGCATATGGAATTATACAATTGGGCAAAGGAGGGGACTTGGAGTCTCCCTTGGAAAGCCACTTTATGTAGTAAAGATAGATGGACAAAAAAATAGCGTAATTTTAGGGGATAAGGCAGATCTTTTAAAAAGTGAATTCGAGGTCTCATGCTGCAACTGGATATTGTGGGAAAACCCACCAGAAGAATTTAATTGCTTCATAAAAATAAGATCACAATTTAAAGAAAAAAGGGGAAAGGTGAGGGTGCAAAATAAAATTTGTGTGGTTAAATTCCTTGACCCACAACTATCCATCACACCAGGACAGAGTGCCGTGTTTTACACTCCCGAAGGTGACCTGATTGGGGGAGGAATAATAAAGTGAACTACGCTGCCCTTATAGAATTCATTATAAGGATTATTCCCATACCAAAAATCATGTGGTGAGATAGTGAAAAAGGTGCCAGGCAAAATAAAATAAAAATCAAAGGTGTCAGGCAAAAAATCTTTTACTCAACTATTAACTTTCAATCTTTTTTGCAGATTTTCCCACCTAAACTCTTTTACTACGCTCAACCACCAAAATAAGTTGAAACTAAAGGAAAAGGAAATATAGAAAATGATAACCCCATAATTCAGTTTAAAATCCAGCCCTCATTCCACATATCGGATAAATTGTTACCTATAGCACTTTTTTATTCAACCTTTTACTGAAAGAGGCCTAAAGCACATTTTAAGTAAAACAATCACCAAATTAAAAAGGATGATACTCAGCCACTCCAATGTTTGTAATCAAGTATCTTGCAAGGGTATCATTGGAAATTGTAGTTGTATCTGAAATTTTAATACCAACTGTTGACTGCCTCGCAGGATCTGCAGGTAAAAGTGTACCATCCGGCTTAAAAATAATAGCCTTAATATTTGAAGGCAAAAAACTATAAGGTCTTAAATAACAATGGCTTCCATGTAACACAAATTCCAGACCCTCTGGTAAAGTCAATACCCTTTCTACAGGATCTGATTCTACATAAGTTTCACTCTGGGAATCATATACAGTCTTATCATCTGGATCTCCTATAAAATTGGAATTGGTGTCCCTATATATCACTATTTTGTTATACTTATCCCCTGTCTTTTCAAAAATCACAAAGTAATAACAGTTATTTTTAGTGGCTCCCATCTTCGCATATGAAAGGGCACTACTTAAAATAGCGCTTCCTGCTTTCAATTTCGACGCATTTAAACTGGAATTAAATATGGGTATTCCAACAACTGCCAAAATACCTATAATTATCACCACAATTAAAGCCTCTGAAACTGAAAAGCCTTTTTCTGAGATTTTCATCTCTCTTACTCCTTATAAATTTATACATTTAAATTATACACTAATTTTCAATTTTTTTTGAACTTTTTTCCTTTAAAATTTTTTCCCTGGTTATTATCTCATGTACCGTGTAGATCCTTTTATCACTTGATTCAAAATAGGTTCTTGTAAGCATTTCTCCTAACAGACCTATACTGAAAAGTTGTATTCCAGCAAGTATTAAAAGAATTGCAAGTATTAGAAGCGGTCCATGAATAGCAAAAATATCCCCATGAGTTACAATTTTTTTTATGAGAAGAAAAGTTCCTATCCCACCCCCGGAAAAAATACAGAAAAGTCCGGGAAGCCCAAAAAAGTGCAATGGCCTTGTAATATATTTGATAAGAAACCTTATTGTGAAGAGATCAAAAATCACCCTGAAGGTCCTCATTATGTTGTAATGTGATTTCCCATACTTCCTCTTTCTGTTTTTAATTGGTACCTCAATTATTTCAGCCCCATAGAGAGTCGCAAGTGCAGGAATAAATCTATGTAATTCCCCATACAGTCTTACATTTGAAATAACTTCACTTTTATAGGCTTTAAAGGTTGTACCAAAATCGTGAAGTTCAACCCCTGAAAATTTAGCCATTATCCAGTTGGCAATTTTGGAGGGAAGTTTCCTGGATAAAAAGGGATCTATTCTATTCTTTCTCCAGCCTGAAGCAATATCATATCCATCAAGAACATACTTAAGTAAATTTGGAATATCTGAAGGATCATGCTGTAAATCCCCATCCATGGAAATAATTATTTCCCCTGTTGCATAGTCAAAACCAGCGGCAAGGGCCCCTGTCTGTCCAAAATTTCTCCTCAATTTAACAAGTTTAACCCTTTCATCCTTCTCTATTATATCTTTTATCACATTTACCGTATTATCGGTACTCTTGTCATCTACAAAGACCATCTCATAATTTGGAGAGACTTCTTTCATAACCTCCACAATTTCACCATACAATATGGGGACATTTTCCTCTTCATTGTGAAAAGGAACAACTATTGAAATTTTTTTATCTGTAAGCAATTTAAATCTCCTCAAAAATTCTATAAGAAACTATTTTAACATTTTTTTTCTCCAAAAAGGATATTATCTCCCCATTCATTAGTAATTTCAACTCCACTTCCCTTTCTTTTTTTAACCTTGTCTCATTTTTTTCCAGACTCTCATCATATATTCCGGGATGCGTCATAAGTTCATTTATCCCTTCTCTCATATTTTCAATCATCCTAAAAAGTATCTCTTTACTCCACTTACCTGTTTTTACAAGCCCAAAAAAATTTTGAGGAGTCAAAAAACCTCTTTTTTCAACATCCCTCTTAAATAAATATTTAAAAACGTCCACAGAATAAAATGGCAGCGAAGAAAATCCATAGATATATTTTTTTCTTTCAAAGGGAAATCTCGCAACTTTAACTCCAAATTTTTCAGCCACATCAAATACTATTTTTCTCACAGGTGGAAATATAAAGGAGTGCTTATGGGCATCAAAGTGAGAGGGGGTAATTCCACTGTCAAAAAGTTTTTCAAATTGAGCCTCTACTTCCTTATAAATATCTTCCTTATCTATCTTCCCCATTGAATATGCCTTTAAAAAAGATGTAAGTGTTGGATGAAATTTTCCACTTTTTTCATCTACAAGAGATGGTATCTTCTCAAAAGGCAGTGTAGGTTTACACTTTAAAAGACACACATGCAACCCCACAGAGAGTTTGGGATTTTCACGTGCCAGTTTTACCGCATCATAAAAAGCCTCCCCACCAGTTAAAATTGTTGTACTTGAAAGTATTCCCTTTTTATGGGCAAGTATTATCCCTTCATTTACTCCTTTACAACAACCAAAATCATCACCATTTACAATTAAAAATTTTTCCATTGAATTACTTAATCCCCCGGGAATTCCCTTTCCGAAGCGTATTTCATGTATTCTTCTCCGGAAATTTTATAGATATTTATTGCATCTTTTCCCATAACTTTTACTGTCACAACTGGATTCTTTTTCCCCCATAAATGTCTATAAAAAGGTAAATTTTCAAAGTACATCCTACCTGGTTGAAGTATAACAAATACAATCCTGTTTTCCTCCACCACACCATTTTTATCAGATAGTTCCACAACCTTCATATCTTCTCTGTGAAACTTTTTTAAGTAAAATTCAAAAACAGCGGGAGTCTCACCAGCTATAACTGAACCAGTGGGAGCAATTTCAACGGTTCTTCTTATGGCTTCTCTGAGGTCAAGGTCATAAAATTCATCATGGGGGAAAAAATAACCAATGTTTTTCTTTCCACCACCTATAAAATTCACATATAGGGAATAGAAGGGATTTGAAACAATTAAAGATGTAAGGGGCAAAATTACATATAAAATGGGAATGATAAAAGATATCTTTACCTTCTGAAGATTTAAAAAACCCTCATCCACGTAATTTTTAACCGCTTCAAAAATTTTGGCCACTCCGATGGCTGCTGCCATATATATGGGAGGAAGTAAACTCAATGTATACCTGCAAAACTTCACACCAAAAAGGGAATAGGGGACCAACCAGAAAAAGAGAAGAAATAGTATCAAAAAATTTCCACCTTTTCTCCAATCCTTCACACAAAACACAAGCCCAACGATTAAAGCAATTAAAATAATTGTTGGAAATTTCACAAAAATATACAAAAGATAGAAATACCATGGAGTCCCGTTAAAGGGAGTCCTGGAAACATCGTTAAAATAGAGGTGGTTCAACATGTAATAGCCATGATGCACCATAGTTCCTTCATGGGTATAAAAAATAATGTACTTTAGAACCTCTGGACTTAAGATCATAGGGTTTAAAGCAAAAAATACAAGGCTAAATACCACAAAATACTTCACAAGGTCTTTAAAAGTGTAGTGATCATCAATATATTCCGAAGGATTTATCTTCCGATGAATGGCATAAAAAAGAAAATTTAACCCCAGATAGTGGGGAAAATATTTGGCACTGAGCATTGCCCCAAAGGATGCCGCTGAAAGATAATAAAATTTTCTCTTAAATTCAGGTTTTGCAGTTTTAAATCTCCTGTGAAAATAAAATCCAAGTAAGATAAAAAATACCATCAGGGTATCTTCTTTGGCAATCCTATTTATCATTATGGCATTTATTCCAGTTGCCCACAGAAGGGCAGAAAGTAACGCCACTTCAATATCAAAGAAAGAAAAGGCAAGTAGGTATATACAAATTGCAGTTAAAGCACCAAAAAGTACATTGGGGAATCTAACAGCAACTTCTATGGGGATCTTTCTTACATTTAACTTAGGGGCAATATTTTCGTTGTAATACCTTGAAACTACAACCGATACAAGAATCAGATTCTTCATCAACATTGGGTGTTCTGCATTTGGGGTAAAATCACCCTTTAAATACTTCTCAACAGCATTTATCTTATTGACTTCATCTTCTGCAAAACCTACATAATTTAAATTATAAATTCTAAAGAAAAATCCTATTATTACCGCAAAAATTAAAATTGAAATTCTGTGTCTAAACAACCACTCTCTATATTCTTCTCTCATTTTTTCCCATCACTTTTTCTTTTTCTTTATTCCCGGAGAACAGCAAAAACCAAATATTACATCTAAAATTACAAATACAACAAATCCCCCATATAAAAATATCAAACACCATAGAAAGATAAGTTTCCAGCTCATTTCATAAATTAAACAAAAAAATAAGGTATAAGTATAACATTTTTAAATTTTTTCATCCATAAAAATTCATTTCACCGTATCCGTGATTGTCCTATAAAAAGTCTTGTATGTGCGCTTAAATAAAGCGATATAAAAAAATTACCATTTATCTAAAAGGTGAAAGCAAACTCACAAAACACTCACATAATAAGAACAATGTTAAAACAAAAAAGATCTAAAGTAAAGCAAACTGTCTTTAAAGCAAATACCACTTTTCCACTTTTCAAGAATTAAGAAAGTTTTGCGTTTAGTAAACAAGATTTATTAAGTTATCTAATTTTGCCTGACACCAAATTTTTCTCCTTGTCAGAATTTAATCTGTTTTCTTACTTACCCACCCTAAAAGCCCCTTAAATTTCTCTTAAATTTTTTGCCTGACACTTTTTATTTTAAATCTTGCCTGGCACCTTTCTTACTTACTTCCTGCTTTATTCCTCAATTTTTTCTAATTTCCTTCTTAAAAATACCCTTTCCCAAAAATCAATTGTAGATTTTGAGATTTTATTGAAAAGGAAAAGACATTGGTTTATACTGACTATTTTTGGTTATGGAGGTAAAAATGGATGATAAAAGGAAATCTTATTCAATTCATGAGTTAATAGGAAATACCCCTTTACTTAAACTTAAAAATAGTTTCAAAAGAAAAGGGGTAAATATCTATGCAAAACTTGAAATGTTTAATCCCAGCGGTTCATTAAAAGACAGAATTGTAAAATATATAATTGAAGATGGTGAAAAAAGTGGAGAACTTACAAAGGAAAAAACAATAGTTGACGCCTCAAGTGGAAATACAGGAATAGCAATGGCAATGATCTCAAGGGCAATGGGGTACAAATGTAGAGTCTACATGCCAGAAAATAAAAGTTTGGAGAGAAGAATAATAATGAGGATGTACGGTGCAGAACTTATCCTCACCTCAGGCGACAATCCCCACAGTCACATAGAGGCTTGTGAAGAACTTATGGAAAAAGATGGTGGGAAAAATTTCTTTTATCTGAATCAAAATGGAAATATGGGAAATGTATATGCCCACTACCATGGAACTGGGAGCGAAATAGTAAGAGACATGGAAGATGAAAAGGTTGACTACTTTGTGGCAGGTTTAGGCACAGGTGGAATGTTAATGGGAGCAGGAAAAAAGATATTTGAAACAAATAATGATGCAAAGATAGTTGCCGTTGAACCGGATAAGGGAATATCAAAGATTGAGGGACTACTTCATCTCGATGGAAGTTATATTCCTCCCATCTGGAGTGAGGATATAATTTCAAGCCATGTATTGGTATCAGATGAAGACGCAATAAAATACACAAAACTTCTTGCCGAAAAAGAGGGAATTTTTGCAGGTATAAGTTCCGGGGCAAATTACTATGTGGCTCTGAAACTTGCAGAGGAAATTGAAGAGGGCAATATAGTTTTCATATGCGCAGACAGAGGTGAAAGATATCTCTCTACATCCCTCTGTGAAGGAATGGCTTAAATGGACTTTCTATACAAAGATCCCCTTTTCATACTTGATACGACAGGCTTTGCAATTTTTTTGCTCTCCTTTATGATTTTCTTTACATTTTTAAAGAAAAAAATTGAAAAAGCCAGTAACTTCACCTTTTTCTACTTTATTTTAGCATCCATATTCCTATTTTCAAACTTTCTCTACTTTGAAAAACTTAGATATGAAAACACCTTTTCCTGGACAAGGTTAAAAGGAGGGGATCTTCAAATTTTTTCCTTTATTTTCCTGCTACTTCTTTCCATCTCATTAATTTTTCTCTCCCTATTCTTAATTTCAGAGAAAAAAAACATTGCAGTTAAAAGACTAAATATCTCAATCACATCTATTATCCTGTTTACTCTTGGAATAAAAAAACTATTTCTATCTAAAACCCTGAATGGGGCTTTAATACTGCTATCTATATTATTATTTACCACACTCTTTTTCACTCCCTCTAAAAAACTAAAAAAATTAAATAAATTTTTTGTAATAATTTCCCTATTTCTCTCCATATACTTTTTTGCCTTATTTCAACAGGTAATAAAAATTTCAAACAACCCCCTATCACTTTCCAAAAAGGAAAAGATAACCCCTTCAGACTGTGGATGTCTTGTATGTCATTCAAAAAAATTTTTCAAAGAGTTTAAAATAAAAGATAGGGGAAAATTTAGACTCTTCATGCTTTCAAATCACGCAGAAGAGATAAAAAATCTAAAAATTCCACCTCAAGTAGTTGATAAACTGGCAGAAAATATAATTAAAGAAAATAAAGGGGATAGGGTATTTGACATCTTCTTTAAAAAGGGATGTTTTAACTGTCATACACCCAAAAATGACAAAAATAAAATTTCAACAGGGGGTGGGTTTCTGGATTTTAAAAAATATCCACGAAAAAAGTTAGAAGACTTTCTTCTAAAAAGAGACCTCACATCCTTTCCAAAGGGGTCAAATTGTATGAAAGGGTATAATTTATCAAAGGAAGAAGTTAATCTTCTTTTAAACTACATCTACACTTCAAAATAGTCTAAGATTAAATTCCCAACATCCTTCACCTCTTTCACATTTATAAGCAGGTCCTCAAACTCACTATCCCCATAAAAAAAGGCATTTTCCCTTGTATGCATCCCCTGAAAGTGTGTATCAGCAAAAATTTCAATTTCTCTGAAAGAGGCCTTCAAATCAAATCCATCTTCAGACTGAAGGATAATGTCTGGTGCCACGCTTAAAAAACTTCCCTCATAAATTTCTTCTTTCTCAAAGATATTTTTAATTATCTTTTCACCCTCAAAATTAAGTTTGTAAAACAATTCTTTAATATCACTTACAATCTTCTCCCTTTCCCTGCCATCTACTTTTCCCCTTTCAAATCTACCCCTTAAATTTAAATATATCCTTCCCGGATCAAGGGCAAAGGCAGTTGTCTTTGAAAAATCTATCCCTTCAAAACTCCTATTTTCATGGGATTTAAACTTTAAAAAACCATTTTCAAAAAGTATATTGTTTACAAATACCTCTTTCCTGACCTCTGTAAATCCGTGGTCAGACATCATAAGAAGAAGATAATCATTCTTAATTCCCATTAAAAAATCGGATATATAATCATCAATTTTTTTATAATATCTGATAAATTCTTCATGATAGGGGCTATTTTCATCTAAAAAATTTTTAAATAAAAAATGGTGAAGTCTATCACTTCCTGTGATGGTCAACATGAAAAAGTCCCAATTAATATCTTTTACCAGTTTTTTTGCTACAATAAATCTCTTTTCAAGAACATCAAAAAGGTCCTTTAGAAATTCTTCAATATTCTTCTTCCCAAGGGAATTATCAACATCAACTTTATACCCTATGGAATTTAAATAGGGCAAAAGATTTTGAGGGAAAACCGCCCTATTTAAGTCAACGGCCACAAAGCCACTTATTAAAACTCCATTTATCCTCCTTGCAGGATATGTTGAGGGAAGATTTATTATTACACTCTTCTTATCTTTTTCCTGTAAATGTTCCCAGATGGGCTCTGCCCTCAGAGAAGCAAAATTTGGAAAGAAAAGATTATAACCATTACTGACATCTGTAAATCCAAAAATCCCATGTTCACCGGGATTTTTCCCGGTCATAAATGTTGACCAACTGACAGAGGAAATCTCTGGCAGAGGTGAATAAATTTCCTTAAAAATCCCTTCTTTAAACTTCTTTCCTAAAAATGGAAGTTTACCCCTCTCAATTAAGTCCTTTAAAAGGGTAAAGGGAACTCCATCAATCCCAATAAGGATAATTTTCTTTTTTCTTTTTAAAAACTTATTTAAGAAGGAAATCATAGATACCCCAGTGATTCCAGTTTGTTTTTGATTTTTTCCTCTTCCTCCTCAGAATAATCATCCATCTCCAAAGGGGGAATATATCCCATTTTTTCAAGGGTTGTAATTATTTTCTTAAAACTTTCCTCAGGGGTTTCTTTTTCAGTATCAACAACTATTTCCGGATTCAAAGGTTCCTCATAGGGATCAGAAATCCCAGTAAAATTTTTTATCTCTCCACTTAAGGCCTTTTTATATAGCCCTTTCACATCCCTCTCTATCAATTTATCAACTGAGCACTTGACATATACCTCAACAAATCTTCCAATTTTCCTCCTATTTTCATCTCTTATTTCCCTGTAAGGAGATATTGCAGCGGCAATTGCCACCACTCCATTTCTGGAAAGGAGTTGACATACAAAACCAATTCTCCTTATATTCTCATCCCTGTCTTCTTTAGAAAAGCCAAGTCCCTTACTCAGGTTTGTTCTCACAATGTCCCCATCAAGCACCTCAACTTTTAGTCCCCTCTCAAGAAGTTCCTTCTCAACCATTCTGGCAAGAGTAGATTTTCCAGCACCGGACATACCTGTAAACCACAAAGTAAAACCTTCCATTGGATAACCTCCTAAAATTTTTTAAATTTTGTTCAGAAAATTTTCTCCCTGAAATCCCCCATTTACTTTTATCCCATAAAAATCAAGCACAAAGGGGGTTATATTGTAAATTGAATTATAAATTTCCTTTCCACCAAAATTATTTTGAAAGTCTGCAAAAATAAAAATCCCCTCCTGGGCGTGATTTGCATCATCAGGTCCCGTATCATTTTCAAATATTAAGATCTCTTTATGTCCCACAGTTCCTGCAGATCTGTAGTCAAGATTTCCAAAATAGACGATTAAATCAGGAGGTATATTTTTACACTCTCTGTAAACCTCTTCCGGTTTATACACAACCGTTCCCATATCATTTCCATTTTCATCCCTTATTTCCTTCAATTCTTCAATAAATTTATCTCTAAAGGAATCATATTCCTCTTTGGGGATTACACCCTCAGGCTCCCTATCCTCTACATTGAAAAATATCCTTCCATAATATCCACCTTCACCCCAGACCTTTGTATTCTTCCAGTCAATCATATCTGGTCTCAATTTCTCTATTCCCTCTACCCTGCGATTCAATTTCAGATAACCCTTTTCAATTAACCAATCATTTATACAAACTCCCCCTTTCATTCCCTTTGCCCCATGGTCGCTCACAACAAGAATGGAAGTATCTTTATCCAGAATCTCAAGGATTTCCCCAATTTTTTCATCCACAAATTTATAGTAATTTAAAATTGCATCCTCATACCTATTTCCCTTTTCATATAGTCTGTGATTTTTATCGCAAAATCTCCAGAAGGCATGATGGATTCTGTCAATTCCCATCTCAACAAACATGAAAAAATCCCAGGGTTCACCTCTTAAAAATTCCTTTACAACCTTAAACCTCCTCTCAGTCATTGTGTAAATCTGTTCTAAAAGCCAGTCCTTATCGTCTGTTCTAAAATTTTTAACATCAATTATATAATCTCCATCCGCTATCTCATCAAGGCGTTTTGCAATGTCTCTGGGCCAGGTATATTGAGAGTTTTTATCCGGGGTTAAAAAACTCGATACCAAAATTCCATTTAAGGGCTTTGGAGGATATGTTTGGGGAACTCCCACTATGATGGAACGCTTCCTATTCATTGACATATAGTTCCAGAGAGTTTTTTCCCTGACAAACCTTGCATTTGCAAAGTAGAGATCCTCATAGCCATAACTTTTCCTATTCCTAAAACCATAAAATCCAAGTTCTCCTGGATCTTTTCCTGTAACCATGGAGGTCCAGGCAGGCACTGTAATGGGGGGAATAGTGCTTTTCATTTTTCCATATACGCCATTTTCCATCAGATACGATATATTTTTCAATTCATCTCTATACTCATCAAACATAAGTTGAGGAGTAGCGCAATCAAGACCGATAATAAGTAATTTTTTCATTTTATTCCCCCCTATATTCCCTTACAAGAATTTCCGCAACTTCAGGCCTTGTCATCTCAGGTGGTGGAAGTTTTCCTTCTCGAAGCATCTTTCTCACCTTTGTTCCACTTAAAAAGAAATGGTCCTCTGAAGGATGTGGACAGGTTTTTATGGAGGCCATGGACCCACATTTTCTACAGTAAAAGGAGTGTTCAAAAAATAGGGGTTCAATATCTATCTCATCCCTTTCAAATTCATCGAAGATATAGTGGGCATCATAGGTGCCATAGAAATTTCCCACACCAGCATGATCCCTCCCCACTATGAAGTGAGTACATCCATAATTTTTCCTGGCAATGGCGTGAAGTATTGCCTCTCTGGGACCTGCATATCTCATTGCCGCAGGAAAAACTGAAAGTGTAGAACGGGTCTTTGGAAAGTAATTATCAAGCAAAACTTCATAACACTTCATTCTGACATGGGCAGGAATATCATCTGATTTTGTCTCTCCCACAAGGGGATGAATCAATACTGCATCAACAATTTCAAGGGCACATTTAATGAGATATTCATGTGCCCTGTGAATTGGATTTCTCGTCTGAAAGGCTACAATCTTCTTCCAGCCTTTACGCTTAAATAAAAATCTCGTCTCCTTTGGATCAAGGAGATATCTTTCAAAATCAGGTCTTCTGGGTCTATTGATAAGAGTTACTTTACCTGAAATATAGTAATCCCCAATGGATTTTAAGTATCTCACACCGGGATGTTCATCACTTGTGGTTTTTAAACACTTTCCAGCCTCCACTTCTTTATCAACTTTAAATATCTCCCCAACTTCTAAAAGGGCAAGGAGATTACTCCTTTCATCTTTAAGCAATATCCTCTCAGAGGAACCAATTTCTTTAATCTCCTCTTCCGTTGCGGAAAGAGTTATTGGTAAAGGCCACACAACACCATTTTGAAGCCTCATAAAATCAAGAACAGATTCATAGTCATCCCTTCCCATAAAACCCTCAAGGGGGCTAAAGGCACCTACAGCAATCATCTCAATATCACATACTTCACGCTGATTTACATTTTTTACTGGTAAAGGGCCAAGAGATGAAATGAATTCTTCTTTCTCTTCATCCTTTATCAATCTATTTACCAGGATACCACCGTGGGGTTTTATTGCCATTATTCCTCCTTATCAAGATAATTCATCAACCAGTTTTCACTGTTATCTAAGAATTCAACTCCCATTTTCAACTTTCCATCTATTTCCTTCTGCCAGATTTTTTTCACCTTTGCTTCCGATTCAAATCTTTCATCAATTGAAGAAATTATAATGTGTGCATTTTCCCTTATCAACTTACTGGTTAAAATGCAGCACCCATTCTTTGAAAAATTTTCCACATATGTCTCTTCTTCAAAAAAATTTCCATTCTCATCGGGCGCCTGAATTCTTATCCTAATTTTTTTATAGTACCTTTCATCTCTTCTCTTATTCATTTATCTCCTCCACTCAATTCTTTTAACTTTTCACTCACCCTTTTTACAACCTCTTCAACAAGTTTATCATCCACATCCTTTTTATTGTCTTTAGTTATCTTACACATTGGTTTATCTTCAGGGATATTGTATTTTTTCCTCACTTCCATCAACTTTTTAACTTCCTCTTCTCCCAGAAGAGAAACTCCACCTAACTCCCTTGAAATAAAAATAATCTTTGCGGCATGTTCAAGACTCTCCATCCTATAGTAAGCCTCTAAAAGATTTTTTCCAATGGTAAGGGCACCGTGATTTTTCATCAAAACCCCTTCATGCTTTTCAATATAGGGTTTTATGGAATTGGGAACCTCATCTGTGGAGGGAGTACCATAGGGAGTTAAGGGAATCGCTCCCATACTTAAGATTATCTCAGGCAATATGCAATCTTCAAGGGAAACCCCTGAAACAGCAAAGCCTGTGGCATAGGGAGGGTGAGTGTGTAAAACCGCTCCCGCATCTTTTCGAACTTTATAAACCATAAGATGCATGGGAAGTTCAGAAGAAGGTTTCCTTTTGCCTTCAATTAAATTTCCATCCATATCCACTTTAACAATCATATCCATTGTCAAAAATCCCTTGCTAACACCTGTAACGGTGGTCAAAATTTCATTTTCAGAGAGTTTAACACTTATATTCCCATCATTTGATGCCACCCAACCCTTAATCCAGCACCTTCTTCCTATCTCAATAATCTCCTTTTTAATCTCATATTCACTCTTAAAATCCATATCTTCACAATCCTTCCTGCTAAAGGAAATTTTAATACATATAAAAGATAAAAACAACTCCACATGAAAAAAAGGTGCCAGGCAAAATTTTTATTAATAAAAATCAAGTGGTGTCAGGCAACCAAATCAATTTA
>JAMOQF010000064.1 GCA_027064125.1 Acidobacteriota bacterium | reverse complement strand
TGGAGGAACTATATTAATGGAAGATGAAAAGAAATTAATAAAGGTTGAAGGTTTCAATTCAAATTTAAAAATAGGGGATTCCTTCTACCACATCCAAACTGAAATTCTGCCACATAGAAAAGTTGTAATTTCACAGATATACCATAAAGGTGAAATTATTCACTCAACCATTTTTTCCTTTAAAAAGCAATATGAAGAGATTTCAGATTTAAAAAGACTAAACAGTGGATTGGAAAAACTAATCCATCTGGCACATAAACAATCTGAAGAGTTTATAAAATCAAAAGCAAAAACATCACCCTATAATTCCTTCAAACAGTGGGTATCTGAAACATGTAAAAATCTCGAAAATGAATTTGAAAGGTCCTTTATAAATCTCACCTTTGATCCAGATCAAGGCTGGAATATTTTTTATCGTAAAGAAAACATAAAAGAGAGAGAATTAACTGAATACAAAGAAATTCTACCTCCATACCTTGAGATAGGCAAACAACTCCATCTACCTGCCACCATTAAGATGAAGACAGAGGAAAAAAATCTTTTTATAGTAATCTCAAAATTAAATATTTTGACCGCTTTTATTTTTAAACACACCGTAGAATTTGGGTTTATAAACCTTGAGATGGAAAGATATTTTGAAATTCTAAAGAAATTTTTTTAATCCTAAAAAAAATATTCTCATCTTATTAAATTTAAATATTATATTTAAATTTGATGTTGTGATTTATCTCATTGCAAGATACAATTAATTATTGTAAAAACAAATGTGATTTTCTGATGATGTAAAATGTTTTTTCTTATTAATGTTCCTATTAATGTTGTAGGCAGCAGGATTATGAAGGATTTTAAAGGATTTATCTCCGGTATAGATTTGCTTGACTTCATTCAGATACTCAATTTGAAAAAATCCACATGCAGGGTAAGGGTTGAAAAATCCAGCAAGGAGTCAGGTCTCATTTACATAAAGGATGGAGATATAGTTCATGCAGAAACAGTCTCAGGAAAGATAGGAGAATTTGCACTAAATGAAATTCTTAACTGGGATGAGGGGGTATTTGAAAATTTGAATTGGGAAGAGCCGATAAAAAAGACAATTAATAAAGATACCATGTTTTTACTCCTCGATTTTGCCAAGATGAAAGATGAATTAAATGAAAATAATTTAGACACAGATTCAGTGAAAGAAGAGGTTGGAAAAGATTACTTCTTAAATTTTCTTAAAAAAGGCAAACATCATCGAAAAATATTTGAAAGAGCACTTTCGATAGCCCTGAACTATGAAAAAAATATCCTCTGTTTTGGACTTACAAATTCTGAAAAAGACAAGACTCTCATTTTTATCCACAGAAATTTTAAAAAAAGATTGATAACAATTGCAAAATTCTTGACATCTACAATAAATATATCGAGGGAATTAAATGGAATTTTACTCTCTTTTCCCATCAGTTTAGAACTGGATCTCATTTTAATAAGCAATGGGAAACATACACTATTTTCACTGGTGGAACAAAGGGGTAAAAAAACTCCTCTATTACATTTATTTAAAGATTTGTCAAACTCACTTGAAAAAGTTTTTGAAAAAAATAATAAAAATCAATAGGAGGTACTTTTATGGGAAAAAAAGAAATTTTTGACAAAATCCTGGATGAGTTAAGCCGCATCGAGGGATCAGAAGGCGCAGCAATTGTAGGAACTGATGGAATGCTAATTGCCACAAAACTTGACAAAAAATATGCCCAAGATAAAATTGCTGCATTAGTCTCACACACAGTGGGAGTAGCAAATAAAGTTATCACTGAAGCAGCCCTTGGAAAACCAGATGGTATAACCATAGAGGGAACTGAAGGCAAGATTGTTTTAATGCATTCAGAAAAGGCAAAAGTATTTATT
>JAMOQF010000063.1 GCA_027064125.1 Acidobacteriota bacterium | reverse complement strand
AGGACAAAAATCTCTCAGAATACTTTAAATTCTGAGTAAATATAGCCGAAGAAAGTCCCTGAGGAACACTGTTATTTATCTCAATCCCTTCCCTTACATCCTTGATTTTTATGGCATACAAAATTGGAGCAAAGGTTTCCTCTTTAACAATGGACATATCCTTTGTTGCTTCAACAATTGTAGGTTCAACATAGAAACCCTTTTCCATTTCAACCACATTACCACCAACGAGTATCTTTCCACCCTCATCTTTAATCTTTTTAATTGCATTTTCATAAACGATAACAGCATTCTTATCGATCAATGGACCACAAAGAATTCCCTCTTCAAAGGGATTTCCAATTTTTACCTGTTTATAAGCATTTACCAGATCTTTTAAAAACTCATCATATACTTTTTCATGGAGAAGCAATCTTCTGGTTGTTGTACACCTCTGACCAGCAGTTCCCACAGCACCAAAGAGTATTGCCCTTTTAGCAAGTTCAAGATCAGCATCTTCCATGACAATTGCAGCATTATTACCGCCAAGTTCAAGTATCGTCTTACCAAGTCTTTTTCCCACAGCCTCTGCAACCCTTTTACCCATTTTAATGGAACCTGTGAAGGAGATAAGTGGCACCCTCTTATCATTTATTAGTTTTTCTCCCACTGTGGAACCTTTTCCAACTATCAATGTAAAAATTCCGTCTGGAAGATCATATCTCTTAAGCACCTGATTTGCTATTTTCATTGTCGCAATAGCAGTTAAAGGAGCAGAACTTGAAGGTTTCCATATCATGGTATCTCCGCAAACAGCCGCTATAAAAGAATTCCAGGACCAGACAGCCACGGGAAAATTAAAAGAAGTTATTATCCCAATGGGTCCAAGAGGAAGCCACTGTTCATACAATCTGTGATCCTCTCTTTCAGATTGTATTGTGAGACCATAAAGTTGTCTTGAAAGACCAACGGCAAAATCGGAAATATCTATCATCTCCTGAACTTCACCAGTTCCCTCAGGTAAAATCTTTCCAACCTCAAGAGTAACAAGTTTGCCAAGATCTTCCTTTCTCTTTCTCAATTCATTTCCAATTTCTCTGACAATTTCACCTCTTTTGGGAGCAGGAATCTTTCTCCACTTTAAAAAAGCACTATAAGAAACTTCAAAAACTTTCTCATAGTCATCTTCATTTCCCATGGCAACCTTTGCAATTGGCTCTCCATCTATCGGAGAGTAAGATGTTAAAAGATCACGTCCACTAACATCACCCCATTTGTCAACGCCAAAACAAACACCAGAATTGACCTCTTCCATATCAAATTTTTCAAGAATTTCCTTTACAAACTTTCTATCGAGTTTCTCCATAATGCCTCCTTTATCTATTTAAACTTTTAAGATAATTTACAAGTTCTTCAAAATCCCCCTCATCCATTCTCATATTTGCCAGATTAATCCTAAAGAATACCTGTCCATCCAACTCCGTCATGGAAAACCAGAATTTACCATCATGTTCAAGTTTTTTGTAGATTTTTACCATATCACAATCTTTGTAGTAAAATAAAACAATACTCAGATCGGGTTTACACAGAACTTCAATTCCGTCAATCTTCTCCAACTCCACAATAAGTTTTTTGGCATTTTGAACTCCTTTTTTAACAATGTTTCTATATTCAGAAACCCCAAAATAATTTAAACCCATCCATATTTTTAAGGCCCTAAAAGCCCTCGACCCCTGGAGCGAATATTCAAAAAAGTTGGTATTTTTTTCAAAATCAAGATCCGGCACCACATAGTAACTGTGATGAAAGGAAAAATTTTCTTTAAGTTTTTTTCTATTTCTAAAAAGGACAATCCCACTTTCAAGGGGAATTGAAAACCATTTGTGAGGATCTATTACAACAGAATCAGCATATTCTATTCCATCAAACATATTCATATCCTCAAGCAAAAGTGCAGCCCCCCCATATGCTGCATCCACATGAAACCAACAACCATACCTTTTTGAGATCTCAGAAAGAGTTTTCAAATCATCAACACTTCCACTATTTGTGGTTCCAGCAATTCCAATCACACAGGCAGGGATAAAACCTTCAGCAATGTCTCTTTTGATTTTTCTTTCAAGGTCCAGGGTATCCAACTTAAAACTCCCATCCACATCTACCAAAACAAGATTCTCAAGTCCCAATCCCAAAACATCCATGGCCCTATCTATGGAATAATGTCTCTCCTTAGATACATAAAATCTCAACCTCTTCTGATTAAAAAGTCCCTTTCTCCTTATATTATTATCAATTTCATTTCTCGCTGCCTTAAGACCTGTTAAATTCCCTACAGAACCACCACTCACAATTGTTCCAAAAAAATCTCCACTATACCCCACCAACTTACCAAACCACTCAACAACCACCTCTTCAAGAAGGGTGCCTATGGGAGATTGCTTATAAAGAGAACAATTCTGATTCAAAGCAGCCTTTAACAATTCCCCAAGAACCGAGGCTGGATTGGGGACTGGATTCATCATTCCAAGATATCTATTTGAAGAGACTGGCATGGTGAATGGAAAGATTTCCTTTAAAATCATTTTTTCCATGGTTAATAAGTCTATCCCATTTTCAGTGATGGAAAGTCTCTTTTTCAACTCACCATTGGTTAAATCTGGAATATCTATTTTTGTGGAATTATTTTTCCAGTATTCTATAATTTCCCGCAGTAGACTTTCTCCCACACTATAAAATTTCCTCAGTTCCTCTTCGGAAAAGTAACTTTTCATTAACTACCTTAAAGATTTTCAATATAAAGGTAATGGTATTATTAATTCTGAAAAAAGTCAATTAAAGTAAACTGTAAAAAGTCTTTCTTAAATAGGAGGAAGTTAAGAAATTTTGGGTTTAGTAAATGAGATTTATTAAGACAATCTAAAATAAAGAGGCTTTTCAACTCTTACTAGTTTAACTTTTATCTTTTATAAAATTCAAGTATATCACTATTTCCATCAAAACTCTATCCAGAAGATTTATAGAAAGGAAAAAGGGATTAATCTTACTTATTAGTCTCTGCCAGAAAAATTTTGAGTCATTGCTAGAATTTAGTTCTTATTCTTACTTGCCAACCCCCAAAGCCCCTTAA
>JAMOQF010000062.1 GCA_027064125.1 Acidobacteriota bacterium | reverse complement strand
ACCACATCGAAGGACTTTCCCCTGCTATATCTGTAGATCAGAAGACAACTTTGAAAAATCCAAGATCCACGGTGGGAACAATAACTGAGATATATGATTACCTGAGGTTACTTTATGCGAATTTGGGAGAGGTTTTTTGTCCTTTTTGCAATATGAAATTAAAAAGTTATTCTCCTTTAGAAATTGCAAGCAAAATAATAGAAGATAAAAAGGGGGGTAGATTTCTGGTTCTTGCACCTGTCATTGTTGGCAAAAAGGGTGAGCACAGGGAAGTTCTCTATGGAATTTTTAAAAATGGATTCACAAGGGTCAGGGTAGATGGAGAAATGTTTGATAGTGTTGAAGAAATTAAACTTGATAAAAATAAAAAACACCAGATTGAAATTGTAGTTGATAGAATTATTGTAAAGAAGGATATTTATGAAAGATTGGTGGATTCTGTGGAACTTGCTCTGAAAGAGGGAAATGGCGTAGTAAAGTTTTTTGATGTTGATAGTAAAGAGGAACTGATTTACAGTGAAAAATTTGGATGTCCCATTCACGGGTTTTCAATTGGTGAACTTTCCCCAAGAATCTTTTCCTTCAACAGTCCCTATGGAGCCTGTAAAAAATGTAGTGGTCTTGGTGTTTTACCGAAAATAGATATTTCCCTATTGATTGACGAAGAGAGGGAAGTTTTAGATGCAATACCAATTGTGAAAAAGTTTCATTTCAAGTATTTGAAAAGATATTTAAAGATAGTTCTTTCAAGTTTTAGGATTTCTGAAAGGACCAGGTTCAAAGATTTGCCGCAGGATGTTAAGGATATGATTTTGTATGGCACCTTTGCCAGAAGGTATGGCAATTTGAAATTTTATCTGCCCGGAGGAATTGTTGGATTTTTAGAGCAGAAGTTTAGAGATAGCGAAAATGAAAAAATGAGGGATGAAATAAAAAAATATATTCAGGAAATAACCTGTCCAGAGTGTGATGGAAAAAGGCTTTCAAAGGAAGTATTGTGTGTAAAGATTAAAGGATATGACATATCACAACTTTCTGATATGAATGTATCCAGATTGAAAGATTTTCTCATAAATTTTTTGGAAGATGAAAAAGGTGCCAGGCAAAAAATAGCAAAAAAGATAATTGATGAAATTGTGAGGAGGTTGACCTTTATAGAGGATATAGGACTTTCATATTTGAGTTTGAGCAGAAATGCAACTACTTTAAGTGGGGGAGAGGCACAGAGAATAAGGCTTGCAACTCAAATAGGGTCTAAGTTAACGGGGGTTTTGTATGTCCTTGAGGAGCCAAGCATTGGACTTCATCCAAGGGATACAGGAAGGTTGATAAATTCCCTGAAGAGGTTGAGAGATATAGGAAATACTGTAATAGTTGTGGAACATGACTTGGATACAATTTTAAGTGGGGATTACATAATAGATATGGGGCCCGGAAGTGGTGTGAATGGGGGTGAAATAGTTGCAAAGGGCACACTTGCCCAGATTATGAGAAGTAAAAAATCCATAACTGCAAAATACTTGAGGCGGCATGAGGTAAAAATTTTTAGTAGAAATAATTCAAATTTCAAAAATTTTCTTGAGATTTTAGGTGCAGCTGAACACAATCTTAAGAATATAGATGTAAAAATCCCCCTGGGAAAGTTTGTGGTTGTGACAGGCGTTTCAGGTAGTGGAAAATCCTCTCTCATTTTTGATATTTTGTGGCGGGCATCTCAGAAGAGGTTTCACAGAGTGAATGTGAAATCTGGCAAATTTAAAGAAATTGTGGGATGGGAAAAAATTGATAAAGTTATAAATATTGATCAATCTCCCATTGGAAGGACTCCGAGGTCAAATCCTGCAACTTATACAAAAATTTTTGATTACATAAGAGAGATATTTTCAAACACCTTTGAGGCAAAGGTCAGGGGATATAAACCGGGGAGATTTTCCTTTAATATAAAAGGTGGAAGATGTGAGGCATGTGAGGGTGGGGGAATAATTAAGATAGATATGATGTTTTTACCTGATGTATATGTTACATGTGATGTCTGTGGGGGAAAGAGATACAACAAAGACACCCTTTCAATTTATTATAAAGGTAAAAACATATATGATGTCCTTGAGATGAGCGTTTCAGAGGCTTTGTCTTTTTTTGAAAATTTTCCAGTTTTAAAAAGAAAACTCTCCCTTTTAAATGATGTGGGGCTTGGATATATAAAATTGGGACAACCTGCAACAACGCTCAGTGGTGGTGAGGCTCAAAGGTTAAAAATAGCAAGGGAGTTATCAAAAAGAGATACGGGTCAAACCCTATATCTTCTGGATGAACCAACTACAGGTCTTCATACCAGTGAGGTGGAAAAACTTGTGGAGGTTTTATTGAGACTTGTAGAAAAGGGAAATACAGTGGTTGTAATTGAACACAACATGGATGTCATAGCAAATGCCGATTGGATAATAGATCTTGGACCTGAGGGAGGGGATGAAGGGGGATATGTCGTGTATCAGGGAAAGTTAATGGGGATTCTTAACTGTGAAGAATCCTACACCGGAAAGTATTTAAAAAAGTGGTTAAATAAATAAAAATTTTTTTGCCTGGCACCTTCTTCTTGGCACCTTCTTCCTTTTGTAAATGAGGAAAGATATACCGTTTTTATCCCTATTGACAGAGGGATAAGATTTTTGCCTGGCACTTTTTAAAAGTTTCATTTGAAATTCCTTAACTATTTTTGTATCCTATAGGAAAATTAATCTGGAGTGTTTATGAAAGAAATTAAGGTTAAATTTAGTACCTTAACTCCCCTCTGGGCAGGCGATGCTTGGGGAAAATGTGATGAATTGAAATTAACAGGACTTATAGGCTCTCTTCGCTGGTGGTTTGAAGTTTTGGTAAGAGGAATGGGATATAAGGCGTGTGATTCTACAGGTGATAAATGTCAGGTAGAGATAAAAAATCCAGATGATGTTTTGAATATTCATAAAAAAATTTGTCCTGTTTGTTATCTGTTTGGAACTACAGGGTGGAAGGGCAGGTTTTGGGTAAAGATTGAGGATGACGAATTATCAAAACCATATAATGGCAGAGTTGTTGTGAAAATTGGTAAAAGAAGTAATAGCTGGTATTATGAATCTGGCCTG
>JAMOQF010000061.1 GCA_027064125.1 Acidobacteriota bacterium | reverse complement strand
GGGATTTCTGCCAGAAAAGCACACAGATTTTATTTTTTCAATTATATCTGAAGAACTCGGTTTCATAGGGGGAGTGGGTGTCCTACTTTTATATTTTTTCCTTTTTTACAGAAGTCTAATAGATCTTTTCGACACAAGTGATCTTTTTAGAATATACTCCACAACTGGTATAATTACCCTATATATGTTCCACCTTTTCGTAAATGTGGGTATGGCAATAGGATTTCTTCCAGTTATAGGAATACCACTTGCACCCATAAGTTATGGCGGGTCATCTGTAATCTCTTTTTTGACTTCATTTGGAATTGTTGAAAATTTTAGAATCTACAGATTTCTCGTCTAATTTTTTTTAAGTCTCAAAAAAATGGTGGAAAAAAGATTGTGGCTTAAATGCACAACTACGGGATAGGCCAAAACACCTGTCCACTTATAGACAAAGGAAATTAATATGCCAAAGATGAATGCAAAAAACCCCATCAAAATAAATCTTTCCTCTGCTAGATAGTGCATAAAACCAAAGATTAAATTGGTAAAGAGTATCCCAAGGTGTTGTTGAAGTGCACCTCTAAAAAGCACTTCCTCACTTAAAGAGGCAATTGTCATTACAAATAGCCACACGGGAAGTTTTGTATTTCTTATTATAAAAAATATTTCTTCAGGAAAATATTTTCTGATTTTACTGCTTGTTTCATAGAGTAAAAAAAGGCTTAAAGCACTAAAAAAGCCAAGGGCAAAAGTGAGAAAAAGCAATTTCCCATCATCTGGCAAAATAAAAATTGTTTTTATTAACTTTCTCCCACCAATTAAAGATGAAATGGCAAAAAAAAGAAGAGATGAGAAAACACCAGAAATTAAAAGCGTTTTTTCACTGTTGTTCATACTATTCCCCAAGGTGCTTAAATTCTTCAATATCAATTTCAGGGGGAGATATTTTTCTAACCTTTATTCCAACCTCTTCAAGCATATTTCTAAGGGAAGGATAGTCATACATATACACAACTTCCACAATTCCTGCATTTATAATAAGTCTCTGACACTGATCGCATGGAAAAAGTGTGGTATACATTGTGGCACCTTTAGTGGAAATCCCCTGGTAGGCAGCCTGTACTATTGCATTTGCTTCAGAATGGGTGGCAGGACATAGAGAATGTCCCCTGTTGCTGTCTATATTTTCAATGTCTTTAATACATGGATCACAGTATTTATGTGTATAACCTTTTGGGGGGCCATTATATCCTGTTGAAATCACATGCCCATCCTTTACAATAACGGTACCTATCTTATGCCTTTTACAAATTGACCTTGCCCCTGCAATTTTAGCAAGGATTGCAAAATATTCATCTTTACTCAGTCTTTTTTCCACCCTTTATCTCCTTTAAAAGATCTGATATGGAAAAATGTTCCAATCCATTCTCATCCTCAGAAAGAGCAAAAAATTTTCTATTATCAGGTGAAAGGACAATCCCCACCACACCTCTGTGAAGAGGCACCTTTTTCAAAAGTCCCAGATTAAACATCCCATCAAAGAATTTTACATCATTTGAATAATAGCAACCAACTGCAAGCAATCCATCTAAGATATCAATCCCAAAGGGGCCACCATCACACTTGATTTTTCCAATAATCTTATCCCTCAAAAGATTTATGACAACTATCCTGTTATCACCTGTCACACTTATATAAATATTTTTTAAAGAAAAGGAACAAGCCATCAAAGATGGATTTTTACCCACATTAAATTTCTTTACCACCTCATATTTTGAGGTATCAATTTCACTTACATAATCTTCAGCAGAATTTGCAACATATATTTTTTTTGAGAGCATATCTGAGGCAAGTCCCAGGGGTTTTACTCCAACCTTTACCCTGCCAACAACTTCACCCGTCTCAACATTGATAAAATCTACCCTGCCCCATTTCCCACTACCATAGTTGGAAACTGCTATTCTCTTTCCATCCCTGAGGGAAATTACATTGGAGGGTAAATCGCCACATTTTAAAGTGGCAACCTCTTTAAAATTTTTACTATTTAAAACCTTTATCACTCCTGTATCACTATTTGTAATGTAGAGAAATTTTCCATCTATACTAAAATCAAATCCAAGGGGATGACTGCCACATGGATATTTTCTTATCTTTTTGGGAGAAGATATCTCAAAAACTCCAATCCTATCCTCACCATATAGGGTTATGACACCATATTTTCCATTGGGGGCGATTTTAATAAATTCAGGAGATTTACCCACCTTCAAAAAATTACTCCCAAAGGCACAGGAAACAAAAAATATTAAAATAAACCAGAAAAATCTTTTAGCCATAATTAAATCCCCCTCTGAATTTTAAAAGACTTTAAGGTGTTTTCCATAAGAGTTGCTATTGTAAGGGGACCAACACCACCGGGAACAGGGGTTAAATATGAAGCAATTTTTGACACACTAACATACTCCACATCTCCCACAAGTGCATATCCCCTTTTTTGAAAGGTTTTTAAACCAGATTCTCCCTTAATCCTATAAATTTCATCAGCATCTGTTATGGAATTTATCCCCACATCAACCACAACTGCCCCTTCCCCAACATACTCAGAAGTTATAAAACCGGGTTTCCCAACAGCCGCTATCAAGATCTCTCCCCTCTTTGTAATTTCCTTTAAATTTCTACTTCTTGAATGACAGATAGTCACTGTTCCATTCTCAGCAAGAAGTAAAAGGGCAAGAGGTTTTCCCACAATTATGCTTCTTCCCACAACCACACAATTTTTCCCTTCAATATCAATTTTATACTCCCTAAGTAATCTAATAATTCCATAGGGAGTACAGGGAAATAGAGCATCATTCCCCCTCATGAGATTTCCCAGATTGTAGGGATGAAAGCCATCCACATCCTTCTCCGGCGAGATAAAGGAAATTACCCTTTCAACATTGATGTGAGAAGGAAGGGGTAATTGAATTAAAATACCATTTACATCCCCATTTCTATTCAGTTCATCTATCTTTTCCAGCAATTCCCCCTCCCCTATTTCAGAAGGAAGTTCAAGATGCCTTGAAATAATCCCAACATCCCTACAGGTTTTTATCTTTCTCTTTACATATACCTTTGATGCCGGATGATCCCCCACAAGGATTGTG
>JAMOQF010000060.1 GCA_027064125.1 Acidobacteriota bacterium | reverse complement strand
CCTCAACCTTGGCAAGGTTGCACTCTACCACTGAGTTATTCCCGCTCAAAGAGAGTAAACTTTATAGCAAAACCTTTTTTTAAAGTCAAGAATTTTATTCTTTTGAAACTTGTTTTTGCTATTTTTTTCTCAATATTATTTAAAAAGTTGAACAAAAAAATATTTTTTACGATAAAATATATATGGTCAAATTAATAGGAGGCATTCCATGGATATTAATAAAATATCAAATATTACCAGTAAAGTACTGCAAAAGGGCGTGGAAAACGTTGGGAGTGAAAAAAGTAGTGAGGTATCAAAGTTTGAGCAGATAAGAATGGACAAGTTAAATAAAGAAATGGAAGTAACAGGTCTTAAAATGGAAGATGTGCAATTTAAGGATAATATTTTAACGAAGAGTGATATAAAAAATATTGAAAGAGATTTTAAGGCAGAACTTGAGAAAAGGGGTGAAGATAGTGGTGGAGAGATACTGAAGGAAAAAATAAACTCATTAAAAGCTAAAATGGAGAGTGTGGCTGGTAAGATTCACACAGTGGACAAAAGTCAATTTTCAGAGGCTGTGAATAACTATTTTTCAGAAACTGAAAAGAGATTTTCCAAATTAAGCAATATAGTGAAGAATCTTGAGTCGGGTAATAACAAATATTCCATGAAAGATCTTTTGAAAATACAGTTTGAAATTCAGACTGTTACTCAAAACGTGGAACTTTTAAGTAAAATAGTAGATCAGGTATCCTCTGGTTTGAAAACAATTATGCAAACTCAGGTGTAAAAAATTAAATAGGAGTTGCCATGTTAAAGAAAGGTATTACTTTTCTTTTTTTATCTATTTTGCTCTTTTTTATGGTTTCATGTGGGACCAGGGAATTGTGCTCAAATTTAAGTGAAATGGAGGCACAAAAGATAATATTTATTCTTCAACAACATGGAATAGATGCCACTAAATTAAAGTTTGGAAAGGGTGAGAAAGCCACTTTTTCTGTTGTCGTGGCTCAAGAAGATATGGTTGCTGCAAATTACATTCTTGAAATTTATCATCTTCCCAAGAGACCGGAAAAAGGTTTGTCTGAAGTATTTTCAAGCACTGGAATCATACCAACTCAACTTGAGGAAAAGGCAAGGTATTTATCTGCTCTCCAGGGGGAGATAGCAAAAACACTTGAGATAGTTGATAATGTATCTTCTGCAAGGGTGCATATTGTTTTACCTGAAAAGGATCAATTAAGTAATAAGGAGTTTGTTCAGACTTCTGCGGCAGTTTTCATAAAGTATTATGGGGACAAATTGCCAATAACTGTTGAACAGGTAAAAAATATT
Organism: Acidobacteriota bacterium; assembly: GCA_027064125.1. Lineage (GTDB taxonomy): Bacteria > Acidobacteriota > JAAYUB01 > JAAYUB01 > JAMOQF01 > JAMOQF01. The sequence continues at coordinate 14,855 of JAMOQF010000060.1, read as the reverse complement.
GTTTCTCACAGTGTTCCCAATTTAGATCCTGAAAATGTGGCAGTTGTTATGGAAAGGATCTTTATTCCTGAAAATTTTTCACAAATGATAAAGGAAAAAAAATCACTTGGGAAAATAGCTGGGTATAACTCTTCCATGATAATTCTTTTTTTGGGGATTGTGTGTTTAATACTTGTTTTTATTGTCCTATTTTTGTTTTTTAAGTTGAAAAAAGAAAAGGAAATAGTATTTCAGTTAAGTAGTGAACTTGAAAGGAAAAGTGGGAGATAGAAATGGAGTCTTCCTTTAATTTTCAGGTTGATAAACTTTTAAAGGGGATTGATAGCACTTCTCCTGTGCAGATAAAGGGAAAAGTCTCGGAAGTAATAGGACTTATTGTTAAAGCAAAGGTTCCCAATGTGTGGATTGGAGAATTGTGCTACATTAAAACTCCCCACCAAAAGGAACCGATAAAAGCTGAGGTTGTGGGTTTTTCCAGAAATGAAGTTTTGCTTATGCCCCTTGGAGATATGAGATACATTGGAATGAACTGTGAAGTTATTCCCACAGGAAATCCCCTTATGGTAAAAGTAGGAGATAAACTTCTTGGAAGGGTCTTAAATGGTCTTGGAGAACCTATGGATGTGGATGTTCATGGAGAATTGGATTATGAGACGGAATATCCCGTTTTTAATAATCCTCCTGATCCATTAAAGAGGAAGAGAATAGAAAAGCCACTACCTGTTGGAATAAGAGCAATTGATGGGCTTTTAACCTGTGGTGAAGGACAGAGGGTTGGGCTCTTTGCGGCTGCAGGTGTTGGTAAAAGTACCCTACTTGGAATGATTGCAAGAAATGCTCTTGCTGAGGTGAATGTCATTGCTCTCATAGGTGAGCGTGGAAGAGAAGTTAGAGATTTCATTGAAAGGGATTTGGGACCTGAAGGATTAAAAAAATCTGTGGTAGTTGTGGCAACATCAAATGAACCATCCCTTGTGAGGTTAAAAGGTGCCTATGTTGCCACTGCAATTGCCGAATATTTCAGGGATAAGGGAAAAAAGGTAATTTTGATGATGGATTCAGTTACAAGATTTGCGAGGGCTCAAAGAGAGGTTGGACTTGCCTGTGGAGAACCTCCAGCGAGGGCTGGATATACTCCTTCTGTATTTAGTGAATTGCCTAAATTACTTGAAAGGGCTGGTAATTCAGACAGAGGTTCCATTACTGCTTTTTATACTGTCTTAGTTGAAGGAGATGATATGACTGAACCAGTTGCAGATGAGGTTAGATCAATCCTTGATGGGCATATTATCCTTTCAAGGGAACTTGCAGCCAAAAATCACTATCCTGCAATTGATATATCTCACAGTGTAAGCAGGGTCATGAGTGGAATTGTGGATGATGGACATAAAGAGGCTGCATCGAAATTGAGAGAAGTACTTGCTACTTATGAGAAAGAGAAGGATTTAATTTTAATAGGGGCATATAAAAAGGGAAGCGATCCCAAAGTTGACTATGCAATTGAGAAAATAGATAGTGTTAATTCCTTTTTAAAGCAAGGGGTTTTCGAGAAGGTTGTATTTGAAGACACAATTGAAAAGTTAAAGGAGATATTTAGATAGTGGCACCTAAATTTAAGTATAGACTTCAAATGATTCTGGATGAAAAGGAAAGCAGAAAAAAAGAAGCTGAGAAAATGGTTGCCGAAGCAAAATTGAAAATTCAAGAAGAAGAGAAAAAATACAAAGAACTTCTGGATGAAAAGAGAAAATTGATTGAAAAAATAAAGAATGAAAAATTAAAGAGGATAAATTCTAAGGAAGCATTTAGAGTTGAAAATTCAATTAGGTTAAAGGAGTATATTGAAGGCCTTGAAAGTAAAAGGCAACTTTTAGATGGAAAAATTTTTGCTCAAAAGGGAAAGGTAGAGGAAGCAAAAAGGTATCTTAAGTTGCAGGAGGAAAATTTAATTTCTGCCACGAAGGAATATGAGACCTTTAAAAAACATAAGGAAAAATTCCTTGAAAAAATGAGAAGGGAAGAAGAAAAAAAGGAACAAAAAATTATGGAAGAAATTGGGACCCTTCAATTTTTAAAAAATTTTAGAGAGAATAAAAAAGATGAGTATTAAAGAAATTAATGGAAATTTTCCCCTAAACTCCATGGGAGAAACAGAGGTTAAAGAGGAAACTTCTTTAAAGGATTCCCCCTCAGAGTTTGACAGGATTTTAGGAAGCAAGGAAGAAAGTGAACCTGGGAAAGATAAAGGGGTTGAGGTCAGAGAAAAAGATTTTTCTAAAAGTAAAAAGGTTAAAGAGGGAGATGTTAGTAAAAGGAAAACAAAGGGAAAAGAGGAAGATATTTTAAGCATGGTTAATTTGAAAGTTAGAACTTTTGAGAGAAGGGGAGGGATTGTTTCGGAAGTTAAAGGAAGTTCATTGATCGATAGTAAGGCTCTTGTGGATGAAATAGTTTCAAAGATGAGGGTGGGAATTAATAGGGCTGGGAATAGCGAGGTGCAGATTGACTTAAAGTCAAATGTTCTTGAAGGTTTAAAGATTGTTCTCACTTTAACAAAGAATGGAGTGGTAGCAAGTTTTGAAGCTGCAAATACAAGGGTTCTTGATGGCATTAAGGAGCATCTTGAAGAGTTGGTAAAAGGACTTGAAGGGAAGGGATTGAAGGTCTCCGATGTCAAGGTCTTTTTAAAAGAACAAAGGGAAAAAGAGAAGGCTGAGGCGAGGAATAAGAGAAATGGAAATGAGCAGGAGGGCTTGGGCAGGTGAATTATACCATTTTAAAAGATGGAAAAAATGTAGAAAAATTGAATATTAAATCTCTGGTTAAGAATGAAAATCTGAGAGAGTTTAAAGAAGGACTTACCTTTGGGGAATTTTTTTTAAAAGAAACAGGGGTGTTGAAGGATCTGAATTCTCTTTTTGATAGTATCTTAACTTACTATGACAAAAGAAATATAACTTTAAAAATCATTTCTGAACCCCATGGAGAAAAGGAAATTAAAATTTCCAATAATACTTTTAAAGTAGGAAGAAAGCAGGACAATGATCTTTCACTTTCCCACAGTGGTATTTCTGGGGAGCATTTTGTAATATTCTGGGGTGAAGTTGGATGGGAGATAGTGGACCTTGAAAGTGCCAATGGAACTTTTTTAAATGGGAAGAAACTGCCTTCAAACCAGAGAACACTTCTCAGAAATGGGGATGTTATAGTAATTCCGGGATATAAGTTTAAAATTAAACTTGAAAGTGAAAAAAAAGTAGAACTTGATATTGATTTTGATGTACTTGGAGAGGTTAAAAATATAAATACAGGAGATGGAATTTCTTATTTCATTGCATCTAAATTAAATCAAGATGTAAAGTTGTTTTTGAAAATACCAGTAAGTCTTGGAAAGAAAATAATAAGATTACTTACTGGATTTAATTATAGAGAAGAGGATTATTTTCTTCCTCTTGGGGAACTTGAAAGGGGTTTGCTTGATTATTTTTTGTATAATGTTTTGTTAATGGTTAACAGAAGTTTGTCTGAATTTAATGGAGATTCCCTTTATTTTATTGAAGAAAGTGGAGAATTGGATAAAAGGGATGGGATTTTGATTTTACCCATTAATGTGAAGTTTTCTCCATGTTGTGGGGATGTCTTTTATCTTTACTATAGAGATGGTGATCTGGAAAAATTATTTAAAAAAAATAAAATAACATCAGATAAATTACAGGTCCTTGCAGAAGTAAATACTTCTATCTCTGAAAAAATTTCCTTTACCATATCTTTTAGTTTATTATCTATAGATATGAGTTTTGAGGATCTCTCAATTTTAGAAGTTGGAGATATAATACTTGATACATTTGAGATAGAAAAAAATGTAGATTTATTAAAAGAATTTGAAGGAAAGAATATTATAGCCCATTTTTATCCGTCGAGACTTTCAGGAAAATTTTATTTAAAGGAAGTAGGGAAAGACAGTATTGTTTTGAATTTTAAAAAATTTGAATTTATGGAGAAGGATATGGCTCAAGGTATGAAAGAAAAAAAGAGTGAAAATGATGATAATGTTATTGAAGAATTGAGTAATGTCCCCTTCACTTTGCAAATTGAAGTGGGTAGAGTAGAGATCCCATTGATGGAATTGCTTGAACTTAAGGAAGGAAGTGTAATTAAACTGGAAAGGGATCTGGATGATATTGTTAATTTGAATTTAAATGGAAAAATAATTGGAAAAGGTTCTCTTGTAAATGTAGATGGAAAATTGGGAGTTAAAATTCTGGAGTTGAAAAAGTGAATTTTTTAAAAAAGTTGTGGAATAAAAATTTTTTGTATTTGTACCTTTTCTTGGCTATTTTACTTGTTGCCCTTTTTTCAAGGGGCGGTGAAACTTCAGGAAATGGTACAGGTGCTGAACTTGATTTAAATATTAATTACGGTTTTTTACTTTTGAAAATGGTTCTTGTCCTTGTCGGTGTGGTGTTTCTTGCTATTTTTGTTGTTAAATTTCTTTTGCCAAAGATATATATGGTGGGAAAATTTTCGGGTGAAGAAGGTGGCGAAATTATAAAGGTTGTTGGAAGTAAGGTGATTGGAAATGGAAAAACATTGCTTTTGGTTGAAGTTTACGGAGAATTGATTTTGATTGGAGTCAGTGGTGATAATATTGTGCATTTGAAAAGTTTCTCTAAAGATGGGAAAAAATTTGAGGATATTCTTGGCAGGATGAAAGAAGAGGTATCAAAAATATGAAAAAAATTACTTTTCTTTTCATATTCTTTTCACTTTTTATGAATTTATCTATTTTTGCTCAGGGAAGGAGTGGTGGTAATATTTCTGCATCCAATCCACTTGTCCTCATAATAGTTCTTGGTACACTATCTCTGGTTCCTTTTTTAATAATAATGGTTACCTCCTTTACAAAGATAGCCGTTGTGCTTGGAATATTGAGAAATGCCCTTGGTACCCAGCAGGTACCCCCAACTCAGGTTATTACAGGACTTGCCTTTATTTTGACAATTTTTGTTATGGCCCCTGTTGGACATGATGTTTACAAAGAGGTTTCAAAAATTCCAGGTAATAAAAATATGTTTTCTCAGGCTACCATAAAATATCTTTATAAGGCTGCTGATGTGGGGAAGGAACCCCTGAGGAAATTTCTTCTTAAAAATAGTAGACCTGGTGATAGAAATCTTTTCTATGATCTCGCCGTAAAAATGGCAGGAGATAGAGGTTATGCAAAAAACATAACAAAAAATGATTTTCAGGTGGTTGTTCCTGCTTTTGTTGTAAGTGAATTAAGGGAGGCTTTTCTCATAGGCTTTATAATTTTTGTTCCCTTCGTCATTATAGATATGATTATTTCAAATATTTTGCTTTCAATGGGAATGTTTATGCTGTCACCTACAACTGTTTCTCTGCCCTTTAAATTGCTCTTGTTTGTCCTTGTGGATGGATGGTATTTGATAACGAAGGGACTCGTTTTGAGTTATTTTTAAGGAGAATTTAAAGTGGTGGAATCTCTTGTTCTAAAAATATTTAAAGAGGGAATTTTACTTACAATTCTTTTATCTCTTGGACCTTTACTTGTTGCAATGTTTGTGGGACTTTTAATAAGTTTATTTCAGGCAACTACTCAGATTCAGGAGCAGACTATTACCTTTGTACCTAAGATAATAGCTGTGTTTGTAACCCTTGCCCTTTTGGGTCCCTGGATAATTGCGCACCTTGTTAAATTTGCAAATATGCTTTTTAACTTGATTCCTGTTGTGTGTAGATAGAAATGAGTGTGGATTCTATTTTAAGAATTGTGGGATTTGAGAGAAGTTTAAATGATGTGGTACTTATGATGGGGCTTTTTATGGGTAGGATGATACCCATTGTTACTTTTAATCCCTTTCTAGGGGGAAAGAATATACCAAACAATGTTAGAGTTGGTTTCTCAGCAGTTCTTTTTATACTTTTTTATAAATTGGTAATTCCCGCAGGTGCCATATCCATTACTTCATATGAGTACATTTTTTTACTTATAAAGGAAATTATTTTTGGTTTTGCAATAGGTTTTTTAACTGGTATTACTTTTTACACCTTTATAATGGCGGGAAGATTAATGGATACCTCTTCTGGTTTTGCTATGATTTCGACTATTGCTCCTGAACTTCAGGAAAATGCTTCAGTGAATGGACAATTACAATTTCAACTTGCAATTGTAATATTTTTTCTCACAAATGGACATTATCTTTTTTTAGAGGGGATAGCAAAAAGTTTTAAACTTGTTCCTCTGCTTAAATTTCCAGATTTCTCTGGCAATCTGCCTGCGCTTGTGAATCAATTTACATATTTTTCAGGAAAAACCATAGAGGTGGCTGTCTTAATTGCATTTCCAATTATAATTTCGGTATTGTTTACCAATATATTTTTTGGACTTTTAAACAGAATTGCTCCTCAGGTGAATGTATTTTTCCTGTGTATTAGTGCAATGTCAATGGTAGCCCTTTTGGTTTTGTTTATCACTGCTCCTTATATTGTGGCTAAGATGAAAAACTTTTTACAGAGTATGATAATTGAATTAAACAGATTGATTGCAATTTTATCATAATTATTTGGAGGGAGTGATGGTCAATATAAGTGGTCCTTCTGGGATAAGAGGGACATCAAAAATATTTGAAGTTGGAGACATCTCTCAGATTGAAATGGAAAAAATGGAATCCAATTTGGTGGGTGGTGCAAAGTTTGAAAAGGTTTTATTTGAAAGATTTGTCGCTTTTGGTAAAGTTCCATCTATAAAGGGCTTTCTTTCTCCTCCTGTACCCAAAAAGATAAATCTTGAAACTTTGACAGGAGATGAAAATAGGATACTCTTAAGGAGGTTTGTTCTCAAGGAGGGTAAAATATTTAAAGATATTTCATCTATGTCGGATAAGTTGGGAGAGGTGGGAAAGAAGAAACTTGCAACTTTAACGGATGTTGCAAAAATGGTTAATGTACTAAATAATTTATCAAATTTACATGATTCAGTTTTATTAAAATTAGTTGTTGAGAAAAATGTTTGAATTTTGAGGTGAATATGGATGGTCAGGATTTAATGGGAAAAGTGGAAAAATTTTTAAAGGATGAAATTGATGTAAAGGAACTGCTTTCAATTGAAGATGGAGAAATAGATTATTTAATGCAGGTTGCCTATTTATTTTATAAAGAGGGTAAACTGGAGGAGAGTGAGAAGATATTTAAAGGAATTTTAAGGATTGTTCCTGATGATAGTTATCCCTATTTTGGCCTGGGAAGTATTTATTTGAGAAGGGGAGAATTTGAAAGATCAATTAAATATTATAAGAAAGGACTTGAGTTAAATCCAGAAGATGTGGGGACTCTTTTAAATATTGGTGAAGCACTTTTGGATTTAGGAGAGAAACAGGAGGCTTATAAGTATTTGATAAAGTGTAAGAATATTGTTAAAAGGGATAATTATCCCATTTACACAAGGGTGAGATTGTTATTGTCAACATTCTATGGTGTGAGGTAAAAATATGTCTTCTTCTTCAAGTGGAGAAAAAACTGAAAAGCCCACGCCGAAGCGATTAAGAGATGCAAGAAAGAAGGGGCAGGTATCAAAAAGTAAAGATCTTTCCAGCTCTTTTACCTTTATTGCGGGAATTATGGTGTTTTATTTGATAATTGGAGATTTTTCCGGAAAGATAATGAAATTTTTTACATTTATTTTCAAAAGGTCTCTTCATGGAAGTGTGTCCAATGATTTGACCTTTGATGTTCTTTCCCGTGGAGGAAGTTTAATGTTTTCAATAGTTCTTCCAATTATGGGGGGGATGTTTGTATTGGCAACTTTTGTTACCTACATTCAAGTGGGTGCTGTATTTAGTATGGAACCTCTAAAACCACAGTTAAATAAATTAAATCCAATAGAGGGTTTTAAAAATATTTTTTTTAAAAAAAAGACCTACATAAATCTTTTTAAAGATACATTTAAATTGTTTATAGTTGCTATAATTTTTTATAAGGTCATTTCATCGTCCTTTAGAGATTTATTGATAGCTACCAATCATTCACTTGCACTTGGCATTATTTTTTCCGGAAAACTTTTGTATAAGGCGTGTATGGCTACTGGAATTTTTTTTGTAATGGTTGGAGCTATTGATTTTTTTATTGAAAAGAAACTATTTTTAAAGGAGATGATGATGACAAAGGATGAAGTTAAAAGGGAATATAAACAGATGGAAGGGGATCCAACTTATAAGGCACAGAGGAAAAGATTACATCAGGAAATTTTATCTCACAATATGATTGAAGATGTTAAAAATGCCGATGTTGTAGTTGTAAATCCCACTCATATTGCTGTGGCTCTTAAGTATGACAGGGAGAAGATGAATGCTCCAAGAGTTTCTGCCAAGGGTAATAATGTAATGGCAGAGAAGATAATTGAAGTTGCAAAGCAATATAATATACCAATTATGAGAAATATTCCCCTTGCCCATTCTTTAAATGAACTTGAGATAGGGGATGAAATTCCTGAGGAACTTTATGAAGCGGTTGCAGAGGTACTTACCTGGGTATATAAGATGAGGGAAGGCTAATTTAAGGTTATTTTTTTGAAATAAAGAGAATAGTTGTATCATCGTATAGAGGGGAATTTCCTATATAATCTTTTAAACTTTTGTGAATATTTTCCATTAGAACTTCTTTTCTGGGGATGTTTTCAAAAATTAATTTAATAAGTCTCTCTTCTCCAAATTGTTCATTGTTTGATTCACAATCTGTGAGGCCATCGGTGTAGAGAAAAATAGCGTCAAAATCTTCCAATTTTATTTCTTCAACTTTAAATTTGCTCTCTTTAAATGTTCCAATGGGTGGAGTGTTGTTCAATTTGGGAGAAAATAACCTTCTATCTTCTTTAAAAAATATGGGGGGGATGTGTCCTGCATTGCAAAATTTTAAAATCCCCTTTTTAATGTTTATTTTTCCCATAAAAATTGTGGCAAAAGTAAAGTGTCTTGTTATACTTGATAAATAGTCATTTAAAAAAGATATTATTTCAGATATGGAACTTGTTTGTTTAATAAGAACCTCCACCATACTTTTTAATATGGCCACATAAAGGGCAGCAGGAATTCCCTTTCCAGAGACATCACCTATATAAAAGATTATTTCCTCTTCATTGAGTACATTTATTCCATAAAAATCTCCTCCCACTTCCTTTGCCCATATACTTTTTGCTTGAAATAGGAAATCTCCATGGGATTCTATGCTACTTTCGGGTATAAAAGATTTTTGGATCTTTCTGGCAAGTTCAAGTTCATTTTCAAGTCTCGCTCTTTCCTTTTCTTTTGAGAGTAATTTTTTAAGTGAAATTTGCATTGCATTTAGTGCCATTGCCATATCATTTGCTTCATTACTAAGATCCATAGGAATTTTTACGTTAAAGTTGCCTGAGGCTATCTCCTTTGATATGTTTTTTAATTTTTCCACATCCTTTGTGAGTTTTTGGGATATAAAGAAGATCATAAATAATATGAATGTTATTCCGGTAAGAATTATTATCATGAAAAACAATTGGATTTTATGAAGTGGAGCAAATAGTTCCCTTTGGGGAAAGACCACACCTATAAACCAGTTCGTGTTTTTTATGGGTATATACAGGATGAAAAATTTTTTTCCTTCTATTGATAGTTTCTCTTCTGTTCCATTTTCATCTTTTATATTTGTGACTGTCCTTTTTAAATTTATATAAATATTTGATTTTAAAATTCTTCTAACGCTTTCAGGGATTTTACTTTCATCCATTAGGGGAGCCAGCAGGTGACCCTTGTCTGTAAATAGGAATGCTCCGCCACTTTTTAGAACCCTTATTTGGGATATTATTCTTGACAGAAAACTTATACTGATATCAGCAGTGGCAATGCCTATCTTTTCTCCTTTTTCATTTTTTATGGGAGAACTGTATGTGCACATCCATATTTCTCCACCTCCTTTATCGTAATATGGTTCGCTCCACATGCTTTTTCCTGAATTTATAGGTAGTTTAAACCAATCGAAATTGAAGTAATTGTAGTTTGGAGGGATTAATTCCTTTTCTTTTATCTCTTTATTGGAGAGATAAAAATAGAAGCAAAAAGGTTTTTTCTCCTTTGTGTATTCAGGAAGGAGTGCAAAGGCCATTCCATATATATATTTTTCCCTTTTTACAAAATCTTTCATTAAAATCTTTATCTTTTTGATGTCTAAAATTCTCTCCCCATAGAGCTTTGAAATCATTTCAGGGTGAGAGGAAATATTGGCATTTAGGTGTTCAATATTTCTTGCTGCTTTAAATGCGAGCATCCTGCTGTTTTCAATGGCGTTTTTTTCCAGACTACTTTTTAAAAGATCTTCTGCGATGAAAGAAAGTATACCAAGAATGGGCAGGAGAGTTAAAATGAAGTAGATAATGAGTTTTGCCTTTAAACTATTAAATTTTAACACTTAGTTTATTAACTCCATTATTTCTCTGATAGGTAAATTCTTTTGAAAAATTCATAACTAAAAATAATCCCAGGCCACCTTTTTCTTTTCCATCCTCAAGTGACTGATTTATCCTTTTATCTCTGTAGTTTGTGGGGTCAAATTCATCACCGTCATAGGTAAATATAATTAGAACCTCTTCATTTTTATTCTTCTTTAATTCAACTTTAACTTCTGTTGTGCCCAATTTTATTGCGTGCCTAAACATATTGGTGATGAGTTCTTCAAACACTAAACGAATCTTGAGCGCCCTTTCTTTTTCAATGTTTTCTGCTTGACAGAATTTATCTGCCAATTTAATTGATTCTTTTAGGTCTTTTTCTTTTAATTTTATTTCATAGATCATCCATATCTTCCTTTTTACTTAAAAATGAATAGAAACCCGCTACCTTTAAGACATTGTCCACAAGTTCCTGTGGCTTATATATGTACACTTTTTTGTTTAATTCCTTTCTATTCTGGGCACAGGCAAGAAGGATCTGTAAACCTGCACTACTGATGTATTCGAGATTTTCAAAATTAAAGAGGATATCTTTATTACAATTTTCACATTCTTTAAGTTTTACATTTATAAAATCCATTATCTTTTTGGCATTTAAGGAGTCCAATCTATCTTCAACTGTAAAAATAAGAAATTCCTCTGTTTCTCTAAATTTTATTTCCATAATTTTAACTCCTTTCATCAATTACCAATCTAATTTTACCTGTTCTTGGATTTCTTTCCAGCGTGTTTGGAGGGACAATTTCAACATAAATGTCTTCAATTAGACCTTCTTTAAACATGGTTCTTAGTTCCTTGGATTTATTGTAAATGAGTTCTTTAAGTTTTTCTTCAATATCTTTTTTGTTTTGAATTTCCCTTTCCTTTGCTTCCACTCTTACTTTTAATCTATCCTTTTTATTGTAGATTTCTGCTATCATCTGAAAGTGATTACTCAATTTTCCTATTTCGGAAATGGATTCTGCTATGACTTCTGGATGGATGTTTCCACCACCTATTATTAATACATCGTCACTTCTTCCCAGTAATTCAAAAAGTCTTGTTTTTCTTCCACATTCACACTTTCTCTCAATCCATCTTCCCAGATCTCCCACCTCATATCTGATGGTGGGCATTAATTTTCTCTGTAAGTTTGTTACTATAATTCTTCCAATTTCACCCGGTTTACATGGATTCCCATCCTCATCTACTATTTCCATGTAATGTAGGTCTTCATGGAGGTGATGAATCCCACCTTCACAGTATTTACACTGGTATCCTATTGCTCCGGTGTCGTTTGTAGTATATCCTGTTGATGCAAATTTCTTTATACCCAAAACCCTTTTCAAATATTCCTTTGCCTCTTTAAACAGATGCTCTCCCCCAGTTGAAACCTTTTCAATTTTTAGGTCTATCTTATTTTTTTCCACATATTCTCCTATACTTAAGAGAACAGATGGTATGGTGATTATACAATTTGCCTTAAAGGTTATTAGATAATTAATGATGGTTTCCATGGGGAGATTTCCTCCAATTGGAAGGATCCTGCACCCTGTGTGTTCAAGTGCTTGATTATAGGATACAAAAGAAGCCCACATATTACCTGCAAATAAAAGATTGGCCACAACATCGCCCTCTTCAAATACTGAAAGTAAAAGCCCCTTTCCAAGTCTCACCGCATTGAAGTGTTGTTCTTCAAGGGTTCTGTAAACCACCTTTGGAGTTCCTGTTGTGCCTCCACTTGAAAATATGTATCCACTTTTTACATCCGAGGTTAAAAGCCCATCTCCCATTGGTGGTAGATATTTTTTCATATCTTTTCCGGTTAAAAGGGGCACTTTTCTGAAATCTTCAAAACTCCTGACTTCCATTCCCTTATATCTTTTTGAAAGTAAAGGTGAGTGCTTCCTGGCGTGGTCAAATATGTTTATGAGCCTTTTAAGAGTCAGTTCATCCCTTGTCTTATCATCCAGAAAATCAAAATAATCCTTTTCAGGATCATATTTTTTCCAGAGAGGACCCACTTCCCAATCTGCTTCCAGTTTATTTCTGGAAAGAGAGACCCATTTAATGAGTTCACTCAATCCCTTTGTTCCATCATGGGGTGTTCCATGTTTTCTAACAGCCATTCTACCAATTTCAACCATTCTGTCTGCACCAATGAAACTTAAGTTTGATGCCAGATCTTTTGCCCTATCATCTTCTGCAAGGATGGCAACTGTCTGTATATACTCTCCCATTGGCTTTATAATCTCTATGACATCCTCTATTTTTTCCACTCCCTTTACGAAAAGGGTCCTGTTGAGACAGGAGATTTGAAATTCCTTCTTTTTCTGATAGACAACAGTGTTAAATCCATTTTTCCCGATGAAAATGTCGCTTTTCCCAAGTGCTTTTTCCACCTTTGCCAGTTCCCTTACCTTTGTAATTTCAACAAGTTCATCGTCGTAAAGTTTTCCTTGAGGAAGGATTTCATACCATTTATCAAAGGCCTTTGATATTTCCTTTGCAAGTTTTTTGGCGTTTTCTTCACCTTCCACATAGACAAGGTGGGGAGAAGAGCAAGCCGACTGTTCCCACATTAAACCATCCCTTGCGATTAATTTTGCTGCCTCACCAAAGCCAACTTCCTTGAGTTTCTTTTCTTCTACGATAACGAAACTGTATTTTGGACCATATTCGATTAGTTTTGTGTGTAAACCTAAATTTCTTCTATAAGATTTTACTGTGTTTGCCCCACCATATACCACAATTGCATTACATTCACTTTTAATTGGATTTTCTATTTCTTCAGTTCCTCCCTTCCAGTGTAAAAGTGCCATTGCCCTGTGGAGGATTCCTGTATGGTCATTTTCCTTTAAACTTCTGGCAAATAAAATGGGAAATAGTGGATCCACAGTTGACATCTTCATTATATTTACATTTTTGGTCATTATTCCCTGAATTAAACTGTCCACTCCTCCCACAAAAACATTTCCTGCAGAGACATGTGCCACAACTCCTCTGGGCATAGCCTTTACATAACCCTTAAATCTTTTATGGTAGGTCCAATCATCTAAATATTCCCTTTTTCCGAGATCACATATTATTCTTGTTTCCATGTTGTATCTATCGAGCATGGAACACATGGTTTTGATGCCTTCATATATCATACTTTTGTCAAATTTTATCAGGTCAGGGAGTTTCGTTAGAGCCTCCTTTGTGTATTTGTATTCTGGGTCAATCCACAATTTTGACAGTTTATGAAAAATGGTGAGAATATCATCTGTGGTTATTTCTTTGAGTTTTTCTTTAATATCATGAGCCTTAGATAGAATTTCATATATATCACTTTTTTTCAATCCTTTCGGGAATTCCTTTATTTCTCCAAAAATATACATTTCCATAATATCTTCTTCTCCTTTTTTATTTTTTTAATAGTTCAGTTGCAGTCAGGGCACATCCATGGTGTTTTTTAACACCTGCCCTACCCAGAAGTTCTATATAATCTGTCTCTATCCCACAGCCACAATTTTTGTGGATTTTTACATAGTCTGTAGAGAGTACAGAGAGAGATGGTTGTGCAAGATTATATGGGGTTATCACGTGTAAAAGTCCCTTTTCTCCAGGAGGTAGGAGTTCTAAAGATCCGGGTTTTCTTGCAAAGGCTCTTGAATATATGGGAATGTGAAAATGTCCCTTTGAACATGTGATATAGGGTACTCCATGTTCAACAAATCCATAAATATCCCTTAATCTACTTCCAGGAATTCCAAGATAGGTTTCTATTTCCTCTTTAAAGACCTCAATCGGTATCTTTTTCTCTTCTTTATCCTTCCATCCACCGGCGGTTATTATTAAACTTTCTTCGTGAAATTTAAGTCTAATATTCCTCTCTTTCATAGTGGTTAAAGCTTCGTGAATAAAGGCAGGAAAACCTATTATTCTTATTGGGATTTTATCTTTGGAATATTCCAGAAGTTTGTTGATAACTCCTTCACCATCAAAAAAGGGCATACCATATTTATTTCCCCTGATGGCAAAGAACTTTTCCTTTGCAGGGGCAAAGGTGGAATACATCTGATGGGCATATGCTGCACCCTTTTTTTCACTTACTTCAGGTGCGTAGGCAAAAATTAAATAGTTAACTTCTTCGTGGGAAACAAGTCCCAGTGTCTTCATTATATTTTCTCTCATTAAAGTTTGTCTTTTTTTGGATTCTTCATCCCATAGAATATGACTTTTTTGGCCGCTTGTACCACTTGAAGTAAATTCAAAAGTTATTTTTTCATCGGGCATTGACTTTAAAGTATACCATTTGAAGGCATTTACCATTATGTGGGGAATATGTGGAATATCACTATGAGATTGAAGATTATCTGGTGTAAAATCTTCCATTTCA
>JAMOQF010000059.1 GCA_027064125.1 Acidobacteriota bacterium | reverse complement strand
CCTCCACCAAAAAAACATTTCTTTTCATATTCCAGCATTTTTCTTATATAATACCCTTTATAATGTTCAAAAAAATAGGAGGATTTTATGGAGTTAAAGGATAAACTTTTTAACCTCAGGGAAAAGATAGTAAATAACAATATCTGGAGGCAGAAGGAGTGTATAAATCTTATACCTTCTGAAAACACCCCATCTCCCCTTGTAAAAATGTGTGAAATTTCTGATCCTTCTGGAAGATATGCGGAGCATAAAAGGGCTTTAAAAAAGGAAAGGGAAGCCATGATGGGCAGTAAGGCCCTTAAAGGGGATCAGATATATTACTATCAGGGTACAGATTTCATTTATGAAATAGAAGAGATGGTAAAGGAGGAATTTGCAAAATACATAGGTGGAACTGAAGTTGAGCCAAGGCCTGTAAGTGGACAGATGGCAAATGAGATAGTTTTTAAATCTATGATTAAATTTATCAAGAAAGGTGTTGATGGAATACCTGCTCCCGGTGATTGTGGAAGAATGAGAACGGTTATGAATAACCATTTAAATTATGGAGGTCACTTAAGTGCTCAACCCTTCGGTGCTCTTTTTAATATGGTAGAAGAGGATGTGATAAATTTTCCCATAAGTAAAGATAATATGTATAAAATTGATGTGGAGGAAATGAAAAAACTTGTAGAAAAGCATAGGCCCACCCTAATTGTCTTCGGGAAAAGTATGTTTATCCACAGGGAACCTGTTAAAGAATTGAAGGAATTTTTAGATACCATTCCCAATTACAGACCTGTAATAATGTATGATGCCGCTCATGTAATGGGTATTCTTGGAAAGTATTTTCAGGATCCCCTGTCAGAAGGTGCAGATGTGGTTACCGGAAGTACCCACAAGACATTTTTTGGCCCCCAGAGGGGAATAATCGCAAGTAATATGTCAAAGGGAAGTGATTTGAGAAAACTGTGGCTTGAGATAAACACCAGGGCATTTCCTGGCTCCACAAGCAATCACCATCTGGGCACACTTCTTGCTCTCCTTGTGGCAACACTTGAAATGAATTATTTCAAAGAGGAGTACCAAAAAAAGGTCGTAAGTAATGCCAAAAGTTTTGCAAAATATTTAAAGGATAGGGGAATTGATGTTGAAGGAGATGCCTCCCTTGGCTATACCGAGACACACCAGGTTTTAATAAGGGTTTCAAAATATGGTGATGGAAAAGATATTGCCACAAAACTTGAAGAAAACAACATAATAACTAATTATCAGGCACTTCCAGATGATGAGACCTTTTACCATCCAAGCGGGATAAGGATGGGAGTACAGGAAATGACGAGATTTGGAATGGAAGAAGGAGATTTTGAATATGTGGCGGAGTTTATCGCTGATGTCATTAAGGGTAAAAGTGGTGTAAAGGAAGAGGTTAAGAAGTTCAGGAAGAATTTCCTTGAAATGAAATATACCCTTTCTCCAGAAGAGAGTTCACAATTTATCTCAGAAATTTATGAGTCCATTTTTCACAAACTTTAATGGATAAATCTTTGAGTGGAGAGAAATCTCCACTCACCCTACTATTTTTTCTCCCACCTTTTTTATAATTTCCTTTACCAGTAGTGTATGCATTTTGTGTCCAGATTTATATGCAATGAAATGTCCCTTTACCCTTTTCCCCAAAAGAGATAAGTCCCCTATAAAGTCCAAAACTTTGTGCTTTACGAAATTACTACTATCCCTTAATTTTTCCCTGTTTATTATGGAATTTTCACTCAACACAATTGCATTTTCCATATTTCCCCCTCTAATGAGGCCATTTTTTTTGAGGAATTCTATGTCCTTTAAAAATCCGAAGGTTTTGCTCCAGGAAATTTCTTCTCTGTAGGTTTTTTCATCTATCTCAGAGGAGAAAAATTGGTTTCCTATTGCTGGATGTGGAAAGTCTATTTCATACGAGATTTTAAAACCCTCAAAGGGAATTGCCTTTACCCATTTATCATCTTCCTTCACTTCTATTTCTGAATTGACACAGAAGTACTCAGCCTTTTTTTTCTGTCTTAAAATTCCCACCTCCATGATTTTTTCCACAAAAGGCAAACTACTTCCATCGAGTATTGGAACCTCCATTTCATCTATGTCTATGTAAAGATTGTCTATCTTGAGGGCATAAAGGGCCGATAGTAAATGTTCAACTGTTGAAATGTAGACCCCCTTTTTCATCAAAGAAGTTGCGTAAAAAACCTTTTCCACATTCTCCCAACTTGCCTCAATACAGAACCCATTTAAATCCGTTCTTCTAAATATAATCCCCGTATCTGGAGGAGCGGGAATTAGATTGACTGTTGAATTACACCCTGTGTGTAGCCCAATACCCTTAAATTCTATATTTTTCTTTATGGTTCTTTGAAACATAGAAATAAAAATAGCAATATTTGTGCCTTTAAAAACTTGAGAATTTTCCCATATCTGGGGCTCTATTTAACTGCCTTGTGGAAAATTGTAGAAATTTAGTGGAAATTTTGAAAAAATATACTATTCCTAATAATGAAGTTTTATGGTAAAAATATTCTTTTACATCAGGTTTTAAGGGATGCTTACATGCTAAAATTTTTGAGAATAAAAAATTTTGCCATAATTGATGATATTTCGTTCTCACCAGGGAATGGTCTCAATGTTTTAAGCGGAGAAACTGGTTCAGGGAAGTCCATTTTAATGGGGGCTCTTGGACTTTTAAGAGGGGGAAGGGCTTCGCTGGATCAAATAAAGGAGGGAAGAGATAAATCTGTTATAGAAGGGGTTTTTCAGGTGGGAGAAGATTTTCTGAAGGAGTTGGAGGAAAAGGGCTTTGATGTATCTGATGGAGATTTGATTATAAGGAGAGAGATATCACAAAGTGGGGGCAAGATCTTTTTAAATGATTCCCCTATAACACTTAAGAGATTAAGGGAAATTGGGGAAAAGTTGATTGAAATTCACGGCCAGTTTGATACAAATTTTTTATTAAATCCACTATCACATATATTACTTCTTGATGGTTCCCTTGAAGATGAAAAACTCTTGAGTGATGTGAAAAATTATTACTATCATGTGGTCAAATTGAAAGAAGAAAGGGAAAAACTTTTGACGAAGAAAAAGGAGAGATTGCAAAAGATTGA
>JAMOQF010000058.1 GCA_027064125.1 Acidobacteriota bacterium | reverse complement strand
CATTTGAAGGGGTAAAATTCTGAAAAAGTTCCGTTATATCTTTTTCAAGTACCTCTTCAGGCTCAAGGGTGACGGAGTGGGGTTCAAACTGTCTGTGTAAAACAACTGTATTAAAATTCTGGTAGAAGTGAAAGGCAATGTTTACCTCACGGTCTTCCCTGTTTAGTAAGAGCAAATGTGTTCTCCAGCCATCCTTTGCCGCTATGTGGGGCAAATAATAGACCTTTGAATTGTTTTCTACCTCAAGTAGATAGTTTCTCCTATTTTCCTGAGGATTTGTCCCCTTTATCACAATATAAAAGTAGCCATTTACATTGAGGGGACCCGTTTCAAGGGTGGCTGAATAATTTCCATCTGTGTCAATGGATTTTATTATATTTTGATTTTCATCGTAAATTTCCAATCTCAGATTTCTTTCTATCCTCTTTGAGTTTAGTTTTATCAAGAAATTTTCCCCCTCTTCACACGCAATTTTAAAGTAATCGTCATTTAAATACCTCAAGAGAAAGATCCCCGGCTTAATTTCAGCCGCAGATTGAAAGGAGTTATTTCCAGCAAAAAGATCGTCTTCCAGATTCCCCTCAAGTCCAAGAGATGCAATCCTTTTAACCTCATCATAATCAAGGTTTGGATTTCCGGGATGCACACTATCTACCTCCCACACAAAATCGGGATGATAGTTTACAGAATTCCCCGTCCAGTGTCCCCCTATAATATTTCCACCATCATCAAGTTGTAGATCATAGGTATAGGTAAAGGGATAGTAGGAACATCCCACATAGTCTGGATTTACCGCATCAGTTACAAGATATACGGTTGTGGTCACATGTCTTATGTTTCCATCATCACTCCAGTGCATCTCATATTTAAAACAGGGGTAGTTCCACACCTCTACCCCCGGATCATTTTCAATAATCAGTGGTTCATCCCTATTTTTTATGTATTCAATTAACTTCTCATGAAACAGGTCTGGATATATGTCATCCTTGTCATCCCCGGGAAAATCGTTATACCTCGTTCCATAAATGGTTGCCACATCCCCCACATGGCACTCAGTTAAGAGTCCCTTTTTATCCCCTATCCTGAAATAAACCCCCTTTTCTTCCCCAGTTTCTGTGGGTTCACTTTCGACAACTGAGGCAGCAGCCCAGGCATCACAGTGTCCATGCCAGTCAAGTGCCTCTGGATCGTAATGGTTTTCATATTCCCACAAAAATGCAGGTCCTTTCCCATTGCTGTTTTCAAGCATGTCATATCTCTGCATTGGAGAGGGATATCCATACCAATCATCCACCACCTCACCATTTCTCCTAACTATTCCCGTTGCAAGCCCCCCCTCCTTAATGGGCCACCACCATCCAGCCCAGGGTTTTATGGTTGTTTCTGCAGAATCACTCCCATCGGCAAATAGAAAAAAAGTAAAAAAGATTAAAAAAATCAGTAAAAAATAAAACTTATTTTTCATATTCCACATAGACCAATCTTGAGTTCATGTTATATATCTTTGATTCCTTCCACCAGAAAAAGTTGCCATATTTAAAGAGGCCCAACTCCCTTTTGTGATTTTCATCACAGATAAGGATACTTTTCCCCACCTTTTTTAGTTTATATTTCATCAAAAACCTATTTTTCTCGTCAACTCTTTTTACCTTTGAAATCCTTAAAAACCCCTTATTGCTTTTCTCAAGTTCCATATGGGGAAGTACAAAAATCGGAATCCCACCAAATGAGTCAATGAAAAAGTTACACCCCCCGGGAAAATATCTCTCATATTTCCTCATCTTACCACCAACTTTTTTGTAAATGGTAATTTTAAATAGTTTTTCACCATCTTTACTTACTTCCATAAAGCCATAAACTGTTTTGTAAGTTGATTCTGGAAAAATCTTAAATGTGTAGATGTTTTTACCCAAATCGTAGTTTACCCTCACAAAATCCCAAACAATTTTTTCACTCTTCATTGTTGAAGATGGCAGAATATATGTTGTCTCCACCTTAAACAACTTGATGGATTTCCCAGATGAAAAAAGGGCAAGTAAAAATATGAAAAAACTACCTATTATTATTTTTCTTTTCATTTAACTTCTCCGGAGAAATTATTTTGGGAGGAACTATCCTATGTTTTTTGATGTACTCTTCAATTTTTTTTCTGACCTCAGGATTTAATTTTTTCCCCTTAGAGTTTGAAGTAAACCCCTTTGGAATTGACCTCAAATTGTATTTTACAAACCAGTTCCCCTTTTCAAATACCCAGAACTGTCTATTTTTCACATTTTTCAGCGGATATCCAAGGGCAAATCCGGAAAATATTATCTCAACAACCGCTTTTTTAATATTTTTTTCCTTTAAAATTTTATAATTTTTAATTTCATATTGAGAAACTTTTATATTTGACTTTCTAATAAAAGAGGTAAGGGTCATACTTTTTTTAGAATCACTGCTTAGCAAATTATAACATGTAACAAGATCATCCTTTACCCTGCTTTCCCAATATCTGTTAACCCTTTTAAGCAACAATTTTTCCTCTTTTGAACTATCCTTTGTATAAAAAAATGAAAAAATCGCTAAGAAAATTATTAGCAGAGAGATTATTTTTTTCAATTTTCATCCTCCATAAAAAAAATGGGTAGTTTAAAAAAACTACCCATAAAAAAGACCTAATTTACCGCAAGTAAAAGGGAGAGGGGATCAAAATCCCCAATCCCAAAGATCAACTACTTATTTGCGTGTTTAAACCAGATTGGTGCAGTTACTGAGCCATAGTATGCTGTAGAGTTCAGATGTCTTGCGGCGTAGCCATAAGCCTGTGTGTTATCTCCCATGAGAATAAAGGCATCTATTCCAGCAATTGAGCCATCGTCATATGTTGTTCCTGTCCATACTGTATATGGAGGAGTTGTTACCTGCATAAAGAGTATTCCACTCATTGGCTCATCACCACCGGTTGTATCTGATCCCTGAGGTGTTAATGTAAGTTGGTCAAGTAATGTTACCCACATTCCATGTCCGGGAAGTGCAGGTACATCTACTGTAAAGGCATCCCCATCCTGCTCATAGAGGTAGAGTACTCCACCATCTGTTGGCTGAGCAGCATAGTTGGCTAAAGCCAATCCACACCACCAGGTGAGATTTGGATCGTTAACTGGTGGAAAGTATGGGAAGTAAAGTACGAGATAGTATGACTGTGGCTCAACCGGTTTATTACATCCAATGATTGTTCCAACCTGCCAATTTGTAATTGGAGCAGGTCTTGCACCACACACATAGTTAGGTGGTAAGTAATCAACATTTACAGTTACTGCAACATCATCAGCATAATCTCTTACACCGCAGCAGTCAAATGCTATCTGGCAGAGATCAATTGATACGCAGTATGGAGATGTTCTATTTTCATCCACATCACCAAGATCTATATCCATTGTGTGGTCATCTGGATAACTTACACTAAGTGACTGTGGATTAGTAAGTCCACCACCATCGAGCCATGCCTGTCCACAGTTTACAAGATATGTATCTGTTACGCCGTTATCATTTAATGTAACCTCAATTGTTCCATTGTCTTCAAAAAGGAATCCACTTTGACACTGCTCTGTAACTGTAAAGCGATGTCCTGTACCAAAGTCAATTGCGCCCCATACAGCGCCACCGTCGCATGGGTCATATGCACCCTGTCCCTGTCCACCGGGCTGACAATCGCAGTATTTTCCGCTTGGTGCACTATTTTCAGCACCAAAGGATCCACAATCGCCCTTTCCGGGCCAGTTGGGAATGAGTGAGCAAGGATTTGCACTTCCTTCCTGAGCAAGTGCCGGATTAGCAGGCTGATAGTTTGTGTTATATGATGCGCCAAGTGAAGCATTTGCATCTGAATGGTAGTTAACCAAACCTACACTCCAGAAACCACCTAAAAATTCACCATTTCCAGGAGTTCCTGTAAAATCCACACAGATTGTTGTATCCTGCTGTCCCACATGACCGCCACAATCGGGAAGATCTGTTGGACCTGCAGGATCTGCAGGTGGTGTATAGGTTGAAGTTGCACCGGTAAAACTATTAATATCAGCTGTTGGAGCGGCACATTCCGGAACACCAATAGTAAATCTTATTCTGTTATTTGAACTAAGCCCTGGATTAACTACGCTTGATGGTGTTCCGCGATTGTATAAGTTTTTGGTAAAAAGAATGTCAAAATATCCACCATTGGGGTCAATCCTAACAATTCTAACCGCAGTGGGATCCTGAGTGATATTCTGCATATTCATGTCTTCTTCAAGTGCAATGTAAATTGGTGAAGTTGGTGTGATGTCGTTTGGTCCCCAGTGACCAATGTTTTTGAACTTGGCATTTCCAGTTGCCTGAACGCGGATTAAGACATAGTAGTCAGTATCTGTAGTGTTGTTTGGATCTCCAAAATCTGGAGATGACAGGATGAATCTGAGTGATCCAACAATCTCACTGCTTCCATCGGGATTTACAAGTGGAGTTGTTGTCTGGACCTCAACTGTTGCAAAAGCCCAGAACATAAACAGTGAGATGATGGAGAGGATTAAAAGAGTTCTAAGTGTTTTCATAAAAATACCTCCATCTAAAAAATTATGTTAATAATATTCCAATTCAATTACCTATCCATTCAGGACAATTAATAGATTTTTCTGCCTCAAAAAAGTTGCAAAATTTTTTCATTTTTTATGTCTAAAGTAAGTTTTACAGCAATACATAAATTCATCAACACTTATTATAAAAAGTAATTTGCCATTGTCAATAAATTCTTTATTTTTTTAGGCTATTTTTGTATTTATTTAAAATCTCTAAAGCCCTTTTCCTATCCTCATCTGAAAGCCCCTTAAATTTAAGTGCCCTATTTAAATATAAAATGCCATTTTCCCTATCACCCTTTAAAATCAGGATTAATCCCACATTGTAGTTGGTGTATGTATCATCTCCCTTTACAAGCAGTGCCTTTTTAAACCACTTCAGGGCTTCATCATATTTTCCCAATCTGGAATAGGATACCCCTAAATTGTTTAAACTCCAGAAATTTTTAGGATTTATCTTAACAGATTCTTTAAAATACTCTATGGCTTTTTTTATATCCCCCATAAATGCGTAGTTGTTTCCTATTTCATTATAAATTGTATCAACTATCAATCCATATCTTATTGCACCTTTTAAAACCTCTATGGCTTTTTTATATTTACCTTCTTTTGAATAGATGTCTGCAAGCCTCCTTGCGGCAAGTACAAAATAGCCGAAATCCTTGTTTGAAATATCCCTTCCCCAAACTTTTTTCACACTAAATGAAATTTTTACCCCTTCCCTATCCTCAATGGGCCCAAGTTCCAATACCCTTTCGTAATACCTTTTTGCCTTCACATAGTCCTTATTTAAATAATAGTCATTTCCAAGTGCCATATTTAGCCTGACACATTCTGGAGATTTTTTTATATTGTAATTTAAAAAGGTCATCTGATCTCTGTAGTTTAAAGAATGGTGGTAGACCTTTACTCCATATACAATTAAGAGCAAAATAAAAAGATACAAAAACCATCTTTTGTAGTACCTTTCATACAAATAGGAAAGAAATAGTGCAAAGGAAAGGGATGGCAAATATAGATAGTGTTCTGCCATTAGTTCATGATGGGGGATTATGTGGGAGACCGGTAAAAGAGATATGAAAAAGAAGGAAATTAAAAAAGAAAGTTTTACATTTCCCCTTTTATAAAAGTAATATGCAAGATAGATTAAAACCATGATGAGAAGTAAAGCCCCCCATCCCAGAACATCTCCAGGGGAAAATGAAATTGGAAAGGTGTAGTAATAGTAGTCTCCCCTTAAATTAAATGGGAAAAATAAAAGATATATGTAGTAGACAAAAACCTTTGAAACTGTCAAAACATTTGTAAGGAAGTTTCCTCCCCAGTAGTGGGTGCGCCCGGAAATTGAGGTGTGAAATATAATTTTATAGAGATAAAATATGCCACCTAAAAGAAAGATTGAATAGTAAAGAATGCCCCTTTTTAAAGTTTTAAAAAACGTTTTAAGGAGAGGACCCCTTTTCACTTCACCATTAAAAAAGAAAAAGTCCACCAGAAAAATCAAAAGCGGAGCAGAAAATGCCATCTCCTTTGTAAAAATTCCAAGAAAAATTGAAATAAAAATAAATATCCACCAGTAAAACTTCTGAGTTTTTTTATATTTAATAAAAAATATGAGAGACAAAATTACAAAGATTGACGAAAGGACATCCCTCCTCCCTGAAATATAGGTGACGGCATCCACATGAATGGGATGAAGTGCAAAAATGGATGTGGCTAAAAGGGAATATCTTCTTTCCCCAAACAGCAGAAGAAGAAGTCTATATATGAGAAAAACTGCCAAAAGGTGATAAAGCACATTAAACAAATGAAAGTAAAGGGGATCCATCCCCCCAATTTTTGCATCCAGCAAATAACTTAAGGTCCTTATGGGTCTATAAACTGAAAAAAAATGGCTAAAAAGATATGATACGCTTTTTATCCCCCTTAAAAAGGGATTGTTTTTGACCAGATTGAAGTCATCAAATACAAAACCACATGTCAATGAAGAGGAATAGAAGAAAAAAGTGAACCCAAGTAGAAAAAGCAAGTAAGGAACTACATTTAACTTATTTTCATATACCTCATTCTGACTTTTCTTTTTGAAACCTGATGACCTTTTTTTACCCATTATTTCTTAAATATACAGGAAACATCAATTTTTCCACCACCAAAATTGGTTTTAAACTTCACACTGTGTTGTAATTTCCTGAATTTTTCAGGATAAAAGGTAAATAGAAGAATAACCATATCAGAATTATTCCTTAAAATCTTGCAGTCAAACCAATCCGCTTTTTCCACAGATTTAACAAAAATTGAATGAACACCATTTAACGCCCTGATGGCAACCCTTTTTTCTATACTTTTTTTGCTGGTAGTTCCTAAATTGATATATCTGGGGAAAATGGTAAAAAACTTTTTCTTTGAAAAATAGACAGGTATTTTTAAAACCTTTACCCTTTTACTATTCGTTTCAACTTTGAGAAATCCTCCCACACCCTTAGAGACTTCTTTTAAAAGAGATAGTTTTAGATTATAGGACTTTTTTGTTTTCCTTGTAAGTTTTAACTTAAATATCCCCAATTCGTCCACAACTTTAAAAATTTTAAATTCACCTTTTCCATAATAATTTATTGAAATTTCCTTTTCATAGGGTATTTTTAGTGGATAAATTATCTTTAAAGAATGGGGGCTTGCCTCCACCTCTTCTCTTACATACGCCTTTACCCTCACCTCAACCTTTTCCCTTGCGGGATCATTTGAATACACATAGATATATTTTATAATGGGTCCATGTTCACCATAGGAGGTCAACTCCCCATAGACAGTTTCCTTTTCAGATGGGGGAATGACCTTTTTAGAGTACTTTAACTTCGTGCAACCGCATGTGTGGATAATACTTTTTATTATAAGTGGTGCCTCACCTGAATTGTATATGGTAAATTTAAAATTTTTCTTTGAATGGGGGTAGATGTATCCAATATCAATAAAGGTGTTGTCAATAAAAATTGATGGGGAACCCGCAAAAAGAGTCCCCACAAAAAGTAAAAAAATAATTATTAAACTACTTTTTCTCACCATCCTTCTTCAGCACCTTTAAAGGTTTTACTTTATTTACAGGAGCTCTTTTTAAATTGAGCCTTCTTGAAGGAAAACTTCTTCTTACACTTTTACTTCCCCACACATCGTAAGATAGGGGAGTATTTAACCCTTTAATATAGACATAAACGGTGTTTCTGAAAAATTTTCTCTTAAAGGCTTCTGGTTTTAATTTTAAAGTTATCTTATTGCCAACACTGTTATTATAACTTATTTCTGCTGTCATTATGGAGTTGTCAAGCACCCTGACCTTCTCTATGGTAAATTTCTTAGCGTTTGTGCTTATAATATCAACATCCCGCTTTACATCATCTTTATTTGCCAGATTAAAGTGGGTCCTGAAGGGGATAAATCTATAATCTTTTTTAAAAAACACATGAACCGGTATGTCGTAATTGGCAAGCCACTTACTGTTTGTTTTTAAAACCACCTTCCCGTGAAGAGAGGTCAAAGAGCCCTTCACCCTTTCAGGATGTAATTTAAAGGTTAAAATATATTCAAAACTTTCCTTCCCATTTTCACTCTTTTTTATCTTTTTAATTTCCGAATCAAGCCAGTTTACATCTGAAGAGATACCAAGTATTTTAAAGGTATCAGTGTGGGGGACAACCTTTATTTTTGTCGTTGAAACATCGGTTTTTGATGCATTTCTGAAAGAAAGCATTGGAGGAAATAAATCATAATCCTTTTTGACAAAAGCCTTCAAAATAATTGTAATGGCCTTATTTTCAGGATCATTGGTAAAAACTACAATCTTTTTTACAATCTTACCCCCAACACTTCTTGCATGTAAAGTGGTCTCAAGTATAGTCGTTTTTCCCGGGGGTAAAACCTTCTCACCGAGAAGGGTGGCTGTACAACCTCAGGTGCCTTTAACACGTTCAATTACAAGGGTACCATTTCCCACATTTTTAATTGTAAATTTATGTTTCAGTGTAGAAAAGGGCTTTACAAACCCAAAGTCATATTCCTTTTCACTTAAAGATACTTTTGGAACGCCTTTTGTCTTCTCAAGATTTTTCACTTCATTTTTCACAGGATTTACTATCTTCTGGGCAAACACAGAAAATGAAAAAAAGAGAATGGGGATTAGAAAAAGAGATACCTTTCTAAAAAACATTTTCACATCTCCTCCAAAATTTAATGTTAAAATATACACTCATATATAAATTTATTAAAGTATTTTTTTATGCTTTCAATCATCATCCCAAGTTATAACTCAAAAGAGACAATCTTAAATCTCTTAAAATCAATAGAAGAAAATACTCAAAAACTACCAGAATATGAAGTAATAATGGTAGATAGTTCTGATGATGGCACCGAAAAATTGGTTGAAAAAAATTATAAAAAAGTAAAAATCATAAAATTAAAGGAGAAGACACCTGCCCCAATAGCAAGAAACATTGGTATTAAAAATTCAAAATATAATTTTTTTCTATTTATTGACTCAGATTGTGAACTGGTGCTCAGTGAAAAATTAAATCTTGAAGAATTCAAGGATAGAATTTCTGGAGGCTTTGTCTATCCTGCTAACTTCAATTCAGGAGTCAGCATATCTCAATATCTACTTGAATTTATAGACTTTAATCCCTATCAAAGAGAGGGCAAAAGAAATTTTGTTCCATCCTGCATCATGCTAACCCCAAGAAGGATAGAAACTACAGAAATATATTTCCCGGAAAGTTTAGACTATAAACTAAGCGAAGATATTGCAATATGCAATTTGATGCATAAAAAAGGGATCAAAATTTTTTTTACAAAAAAATTTGGTGTCAGGCACAAAAATCGTGAAGATTTTCAGGATTTTAAAAAGCACATTAGCAAACTGGGATACCACAGCGGAAGGACAAGAAAGACTTTAAACATAAAAGGTGGATTCCTAAAAAAAATACCTATATTTGCCTGTTTATTAATCCCCTATAGATTTACAAAGATACTACTTAAATTAATTAAGTACTCTTTTAAAGATAAAATTTTTTTAAAGGGGTTTTGCCATCTCCATGTGTTATTATATTTTCTTTCCATATGGTGTTTTAACTTTTATAAAGGCCTAAAGGATGCGTAAAAAGAGATTTACAATAGTGACCCTGGGATGTGCCAAAAATCTTGTGGATAGCGAAATAATAGCAGGGATAATGGAAAAGAATGGATACACTTTTACAGGTGAAACAAATCACGCAGATATTCTGGCCATAAATACCTGTGGATTTATAACCCCAGCCATTATGGAATCGATTGAGGCAATACTTGAAGCAGTGGAACTTAAGAAAAAAAATGGAAAGATCAAAATTCTGGTCTGTGGATGTTTAAGTGAAAGATACAAAGAAAACCTAATCAGGGAACTTCCAGAGGTTGATTTTTTTGCAGGTGTAAATGACATTGAAAATATTTTAAAGATAATTGAAGGGAGGGAAAAACCCTTTTCAAAAATACCCTACATTTATTCACACAAAACTCCGAGAAAAGATCTATCCCTTCCCCATATAAAATATGTAAAAATCGCAGAGGGATGCTCTCACAAATGTAGTTTTTGCGTAATTCCATATATAAAAGGACCTTATAGAAGCAGAGAAATTGGCGATATAGTAGATGAGGTAAAAAAAAGTGTGGATGAAGGGAAAAGGGAAATTATACTGATTTCCCAGGACAGCGGTTATTATGGAAAGGATATTTATAAAAAGCCCTCTTTACACAAACTTTTAAAAGAACTTGATAAAATTGAAGGAAATTTCTGGATAAGAGTCCTATACATCAATCCACAATATTTAAATGAAAAACTTGTGGAAGTTTTTAAAAATAGTACCCATATTTGTCCCTACTTTGACATTCCCTTTCAACATGCAAGTAAAAAAATTTTAAAACTTATGAAAAGAAAAGGCGATGTCAACTCCTTTTTAGAAAAAATTAAATTAATTAGAGAAAAAATCCCCATATCCACAATAAGATCTACAATAATTGTCGGGTTTCCCGGAGAATCAGATGAGGATTATGAAATCCTTAAAAACTTTCTCATTAAAGCAAGAATGGATTTTGTGGGATTTTTCCCATATTATGATGAAGAGGGAACATCTGCCTTTACCTTAAAAAATAAGGTCAGTTCATCCACCACGAGGAAGAGAATCTCACAACTTCAAAAAATCCAGAAAAAGATAATGAAGGAAATTTATAAAGAAAAATTTAAAAATAAGGTTTTTGATGTTATTGTAGATGGCTATGCTGGAAAAGATAAAATTCTAATTGAAGGAAGGACATCCCTTCAAGCACCTGAAATTGACAGTGTGGTATTTCTCACCAGAGGAAACATAGAAAAACTTAAAGTGGGAAAATTATACAAAGTCAAAATTAAGAGATATCTTTATCCCGATATGGGAGGATGGGTTATTTAATATTTAAAATCTCTATGTGGGAGAAAATAAAATGGAAGAATCAAAATTAAAAAATATTCTCAATAAATTTAAAAATGGAGAAATTTCTGAAGATGAAATTATACCTTTATTAAAAAAACTCCCCTATGAAGATATTAATTTTGCAAAACTTGATTACCATAGATCTTTGAGGCAGGGCTTACCTGAAGTAATCTTCGCAGAAGGGAAAAGTATTAAACAGATATCCAAAATTTTTACCACAATGAGGAAACACTCCGACAACATACTCATTACAAGGGCAAGGGAGGAAGTATTTTCAAAATTACAGGAAATTGAAAAAAACCTCGTATACAATGAAGAAGCAAGATGCATTTCCTTTTCCAAATCCCCCATGCAAAAAACTGGAGGAAAAATTGCAATAGTTACAGCGGGCACATCAGACATCCCGGTGGCAGAAGAGGCCAGATTCACTGCTGAATTTTTTGGAAATGAGGTATTTACAATATATGATATTGGAGTTGCAGGTCTTCACAGACTATTGGATAACATTGAAAAGATAAGAAGTGCAGATGTAATAATTGTTGTGGCGGGAATGGAAGGCGCTCTTCCATCTGTAATTGGAGGACTTGTGGATAAAGTTGTAATTGCCGTGCCATCCGATGTGGGTTATGGCACAAATTTTGGAGGTCTTACACCACTTTTTGGAATGCTAAACAGTTGTAGTCCAAATGTCCTTGTGGTAAATGTCAATAATGGATTTGGTGCCGCATATTCTGCAACTTTAATAAATTTAAACTGTGGAAAGAACAAAAGTAAATAATGTATAATAAGTTTTAATTCTTTGAGAGGTTAAAAATGTTACTAATTAAAAAGGGCACTATAGTTACTTCTGAAAATGTTTTTGTTGGAGATGTGTTGATTGATGGAGAAAAAATCATAGAAGTGGGAAATACAATTAAGAAAAAAAATGTAAAGACAATTAATGCCAAGGGAAAATATGTACTTCCCGGTGGAATAGATTCATCTGTACACATATCCCAGAAAAAGGGTCCCTTTGCATGTAAGGATTCATTCAAAGAAGGAACTCTCGAGGCAGCACTCGGGGGAACAACAACCATTTTAAATTATGTTTTTCCAATTAGGGGTTCCTACAAAAAGGCCATTAATGAAAATAAAGAAAATGCTGAAAACAACGCAGCAGTAGATTATTCATTTCACCTTGCCATCACCAATTACAGTGAAAGGGGGTTAAATGAACTGGAAAACATAATGTCAATGGGGATAACAAGTTTCATATGTTATTACACAGGAAGTGGAATGTTCCTAAGTTTTGGGGAATTATATTCCATCTTTAATGGAATAAAAAAATGTGGTGGAATAGTTGGGGTATACATTGGAAATGGTAGTTTACTTGAGAAAAGAAGTAAAGAAGCCATAAAAAAGGGATTAAAGGGAATTGAACATTTCCTCTATTCATATCCTGAGAATGTAGAGGGCTTTTTGGCCTATTCAATTCTCTCTCTTGCAAAAATGGTTGATATCCCCATATTCTTAATAAATGTTTCCACAAGGAACAGCCTTGAAAAGATAAAACTCTTCAAAGATATTGGATTAAACGCATATTCAGATGTGCCAATTCACTATTTGATTTTTGATTCAAAAAAATATGAAGAAAAAGATTTTTTGAAATTTGTTACACTTCCACCTTTGAGAAATGAAAGTCAATCTCAATATTTATGGAATAACCTAAAAACATCTAAAATAGACTTTATAAGTAGTGACCACATTTTTGTAGATGAAAATGAACAGAAAAAGATTCTGGAATCTTCTCCCCAAAAATTATTCGGAGGAATACCGGGGGTTAGAAATAGACTGGAAATTTTCTTCTCAGAAGGTGTTAAAAAAAGAGGAATCCCAATAACGGAAATGGTTAAGTTAACTTCAACGAATATTGCTAAAACATTTGGGTTATTTCCACAAAAGGGAACCATTTCACCAAATTCAGATGCAGACATTGTAATACTCGATCCTGAGAAGGAGTGGAGTTTTGAAAAGAGCAAGACATATCCAGGTTCCCCATATGAAAATTTCAAAGTTACAGGAAAAATCGAAAAGGTAATTTTAAGGGGTGAGGTAATTGTTGAAGATGGTAAATATGTGTCAGGCAAACTTTCAGGAAAATTTATTGGTCGACACATTTAATAAGGTGCCAGGCAAGTTTTTATTTTTATTTCAAAGGGGAGGGATATGGTGCCAGGCACATTTTTTTTCATTAGAAAATATTTTGTGGAAATTTTGAAATGGATGAAAAAGAATTAAAGGAAAAAATAAGGCAACTCATTGTAGAAAAGCTTGAAAAATACAAAGAAACAGAACTTACAGAGGAAAAAAATAGTTCGCCAAAATATGAAATAAATCAAAGGGTAATTACCGCCTCAGATTTTGAAAATATAGAAGATTATTCATATATATCCATTAAAAGCGATGCCATAATAACTCCCCTTGCAAGGGAAACAATAAAAACAAAAAAACTAAATGTAATTTTTTCAGATATAAAAAAAGATAAAATAAAAATAGCAATAGGTAGTGATCACGCAGGATATAAACTTAAAGAAGAGTTAAAAACTTTTTTAAAATTAAAAGGGATTGAATTTTTCGACTTTGGCACAGATGGAGAAGAGCGGGTAGATTTCAATGAATACGCCTACAAAGTAGCAAAAGAAGTATCGGATGGAAATTTCGATTATGGAATAATAATAGATGGTCTTGGAATTGCTTCAAGTATTGTGGCAAACAAATTAAGTGGAATCAGGGCAACTCCTTGCACTGATGCAAAAAGTGCAAAAATTAGCAGGGAACATATCTGGTCAAACGTTTTAACCCTTGGATCCATGATACTAACAGTTGAAAAAATGAGGGAAATTGTGGACACCTGGTTAAATACGCCATATGGAAAGGGTAGATATGAAAGAAGGGTTAAAAAAATCTTAGAACTTGAAAAAAAATTGAGGGAAATTTAAAAATGGATTTTGAAAAACTTGTGGAAACGCTTACAGAAGAAATTTATAGAGAAATTGTTGAAAGAGAAATCATTTCTGATAAAAATTTATCAAAAAACTCTAAAAGGATTGAAATATCAAAATATATTGACCATACTTTACTTAAAGCAAATGCCACAAAAGATGAAATTGAAAAATTATGCTATGAAGCAATTGAACATAATTTTTTTTCTGTTTGCGTAAATCCTCACTGGATAAAATTCTGTAGAGAAAAACTCAAAAATAGTTCAGTCAAAGTATGTTCTGTTATTGGTTTTCCATTGGGAGCAACTCCACAAGATGTAAAAGAATATGAATGCAGAAGAGTCATCTTAGATGGTGCTGATGAAATTGATATGGTTATGAATATAGGGGAATTTAAAAGTAAAAACTATGAAAAGGTTAGAAAAGAAATAGAGGATATAAAGAAAATATGTGAAAAATATGGTGTCACTTTAAAAGTAATAATAGAAACATGCTATCTCACAACAGATGAGATTAAAAAAGCTACCCAAATTTCAGTAGATGCAAAAGCAGATTTTGTCAAAACTTCAACTGGATTTGGTACAGGTGGCGCAAAAATCGAAGATATAAAGGTAATGAAAGAAGTTGCAGGAGAAAGAGCAAAAATAAAAGCAGCAGGTGGAATTAGAGACTACGAAACTGCCTTAAAAATGATAGATGCAGGTGCATCAAGAATTGGAACAAGTTCTGGAATTAAAATTATACAGGAAGAAAAATCCTTATTTAATGAATAAGGTGTCAGGCACATTTTTTTAATTTAGGATAATTTAGGAAATAAGATCCAAACAGTGTTTAATTTCCTCACTAATCTTCCCTGAATGTTTATTAAAAATGAGGAAAATGAGGAATAAGGTGTCAGGCACAATTTATATTACATAAAGATAAATTCAACAGTTACTTAAAAGGTGTCAGGCTATAATTAATTTTTAAATTCTTACTTTACCCCATTATATGTGCACAGATTTTCATAGGAAACAATTCATCAACAACTGATAAAAGATTTTCATCTCTATTTAAATCACATTATTTAAAACACATTATAAAATTGCACCTTAATTAAAGCACACTACAAGGTTATCCCCTTAAACCAACACTTCTTCATACCTATATAAAACTCACCCTCTCGTATTTATAAATGAAAAAAAACTCTTCCTCTTTGTAAAGGGCTTGTAATTCCTTAACCTCTTTAATTTGAGCTTATCCACAAACCTGTCATGAAACCTTCCTATAAAATCCAAACTTCCAAACGCTAACCCATCCTCAAGTTGAGAAATCTCTCCTCCCATCAAACACTCATCCACTTCCACAACTCCATCTCCCTCTATACCCATAAACTCTCCCATCTCACCACAACTGGAAAATTTATACTCCTCAGGAGAACCCACAATACC
Source organism: Acidobacteriota bacterium (assembly GCA_027064125.1). Taxonomy (GTDB): domain Bacteria; phylum Acidobacteriota; class JAAYUB01; order JAAYUB01; family JAMOQF01; genus JAMOQF01. Next base: position 714 of record JAMOQF010000058.1, on the reverse strand, counting down.
CGCATTCACAGGATTCATCTCTATATAACCCTTACAAATCCTAAATGCATCTCCCCCCTCCACTACCACGCTCTTATACCTACCTCCCCAAAAATATCCATACCTATCAAATTCCCTATTAAACCACTTGGAAAACCTCTCCTTCAAATTCTTCATAAACTCCGATAAATCTGACAACCTCCTCCTAAGTGATAACACATCCTTTAATAAAAACAACCTCTTATATATCCCCGCTTCCCCCACCCTCTCAAGTACCTCTTCGTCTCTCAAATCATTTATATCCTCAGCCTCCAACAATAAATGAAAATGATTATCCATTATTGTAAAACCAACCAACTTAAAAGAAAATGCCCCCAATAAACCCTTTAATATAATCAAAAATCTCATCTTAACCACATCTGACTCCAACAAAAAAGCACCACCCGCCGTCTTGGACATAACATGTATAATAGTGTTCGGTTCATAAAACCTAATCCTCAGTGGCCTTCCCATATCAAATACCTCCTTAAAAAACTCTTCAATATATATAACGCTTAAATTGAAAAATATTTCGCCACTTTCTCAACTTTCTTCATAAAAAAAACAAAAACTGCTGAATATCAAATACTCTAAAAAATAAAAAATCTGCCTGACACCTTTTTAATTGAAAATAACTTTTTAAAAATATAAAATTATTTTTTATGTTTTGATTGCGGGATGAAGTCCCCGCTAAAT
>JAMOQF010000057.1 GCA_027064125.1 Acidobacteriota bacterium | reverse complement strand
GAGTTTAAACTCCCCCAAATAAGATCAGGAGAAAAAAAAGTAGAATTAATAATAAAAAAGACATCTTAAAACCAGCTTGATGGTATAATTACTCTATCGCCAGGTTTTAGTTTAATATCTCTGGCTTTTCCACTCCTTACTTTTTTGAGATTAACCTTTATTTTTTTAGTTTTCCCATTTACTGTCCTTATTATATAAGCCCTGTTTTCTGCGGAAAATTCCGCAAATCCACCTGCCTCTATACAAAGTTGATAAACGGTCATTCCCCTTCTATATTTATATGCTCCAGGTTTAATGACTTTTCCCTCAATATAAACCTTTAAGTTGGGATTGTCTTCAACCTTCCTTGGAAAATTCACAATGTCATCTGGATAAATATAAGCCTTATCAGGTTTTTCCTTGCCCGAAAGTATCTCCCCTATTTTTATCTCTATTTTTTTAAATTCATTTTTACCCCTTTTTTTCCTGAAAATAATTGCAACATTACCACATTTTTCAGTAAGCCCACCAGTCATGGAAATAACTTCTAAAATGGACACTTTATTTTTCTTAAGATAATACTCACCGGGATGATTTACCTCACCAAGAACAATTATCTTTTTACTCTTATATTCTACAATTTTTACCTTTATTGTGGGATTGTTTATGTAATCCCTGTTCAAAACATCATATAACTTCTTTTTTAACTCTTCTAACGTAAGCCCCTCAACCTTAAAATCTCCAATATATTTTAGTGTAATACAACCCTTTTCATTTACTGTAAAATTTCCAGAAAAATCACTTTCCCCAAGTACATCAATATTTAAAACATCACCTTTACCTATCTTATATCCCTCCCCCATAAGGGAAATAAAAAGAATGAAAAGTAGTATCAAAAGAAAACTTTTTCTCTTCATACTCACCATTTTACTTAATAAAAATTATTTTTCAATTGGTTTTCTGCCCCTAATCGCTTCAAATATGGTTCTCTCATCAATATATTCTATCTCCCCACCCATTGGAAGTCCTGTGGCAAGCCTTGTAATAGTTAAATCTCTATCCTTCAATCTTTCAGAGATAAAAAGGGAAGTTGCCTCTCCTTCAACAGAGGACTTTAGAGCAAGCAAAACTTCTTTTACACCAAAAAACTCTATGGCCTTTATTAACCCTTCAATATCCACATCTTCAGGCATTATATTGTCAATGGGAGAAAGCAAGTTGTAAAGGACATAGTATCTTCCTTTAAATCCACCACTATTTTCAATGGCAATCAAATCCTGAGGTTTTTCAACAACACATATTATGGAATTATCTCTATCTTTACTTCTGCAGAGAAAACAAATGTCTTCATTTGAAAAATTGTGGCAAATTCTACATTTTTTTACACTTTGGGATATGGAAGAAATTACATCAATTAATTCCTTTTTATAATCAACAGGAGAATTTGCTATGAAAAAGGCTATTCTCTGGGCACTTCTTGGACCTATCCCGGGTAAACGGGTAAGAAGATGTATCAATCTTTCTATCTCATTCAAATAGCCAACCATTTAAAGCCCATTTTCTTGAAAAATTAAGATTCAAATGGCGGCAGGCCACTACCACTAAATGGCAAAAGGGATTTTAGCATTGAATCTTGCAATTTTTTGAGGGCATCATTCATGGCACTTATCACAAGAGACTCTATCATCTCCTTATCCCCTCCCTTTATCAGCGTTTCATCTATAGAAAGTGATGTTACCTGCATATTCCCTCTCAAGGTAACCTTGACCATGTTTCCACCGGCGCTTCCCTCAACAATAGTGGATTCAATGGCTTTTTTTATCTCTCCCATCTTTGAAAACATGTCAAAAGGATTATTATTCATTTTTCTTCTCCCCATTTTTAAAAATTTCCCAATCTCCGGGAATTTTTTCAATAATTGTTCTTGCAGCGGAATTTTTAATTAAACTTTTACTCTCTTTCCCTGGTACATTGCCAAATTCAGCTTTTTCTGAAGATTTTTCCCCAAAAGAAAATTCCACCTTGAGTTCGCTGCCAAACTTTTCACTATAAATATCTATTAATCTGTCAATATTTATTTTTAACATCTTCATCTTTACATTTTTAGGAGAATCATACCTCAAAAAAAGTTTATTATTTTTCAAGGAAATATTCTCCTTTGCAGGCAAAAAAGAAAATATATTGGGCATTTGAGATCTAATCACCTCTAAAAAGGTGTCCAGATCAGGCTCCAATGAAGAAGTTTTATCCAACTTCCCTTTATTCTCTTCCGATTTGATTTCACCTTTCTTTATTTTTTCTTCTGGTACAACATTTTTCACTCTTCCAGTTATACCACCAATTTTCCTTAAAACTTCTTCAGGAGAAAGCAATTTTTTTATAAGAGAAAGTTTTAAGAAGATGAGTTCTACATAAAAATTTGGAAAATATGAATTTTTCAATTTATATTCATGGGAGTACATCAAATCTATGCATCTTAGTAGGGTTATTTCATCTACCTTTTCGGAAAGTGAGATTATCAAATTGATTTCATCTGGAGAAGAAATGGAGATCAACTCCTTTTTTCCAGTTATTTTATAAGTTAAAATATCCCTTAGAAAAAGAGCAAAATCTCTATAAAAGGAGACAATATCATAGCCACTTTCATAGATCCCATTTAAAATTTCAAGTACCCTGGCAGAAGAATTTCCATCAATTATACTCTTAAATATCTCTACATTTTTCCCAACATCCACAACTCCAAGAATGGAATATACATCTTCATTGGAAATTTCACTGCCGCCAAAGGATATTAACTTTTGCAAAACACTTTCTGCATCTCTCATGCTACCACCACTTTTTCTTATAACTACAGAGAGGGCTTCATCAGATATTTTAAAATTTTCTCCCTCACAAATCTTTTTCAATCTCTCAAACATCAATCCATAGGGAATTGCTTTAAAATCAAATTGCTGACACCTTGAAACTACAGTTTTAGGTAATTTATGAACTTCAGTTGTTGCAAGAATAAAAATCACATGTTCGGGAGGTTCTTCAAGTGTTTTTAAAAGAGCATTAAAGGCCTCCGTTGTAAGCATGTGTACTTCATCAATTATGTAAACTCTAAATCTTTCACTGGCAGGTTTAAAATTTATATTTTCCCTCAACTCCCTTATTTCATTTATTCCACGATTTGA
>JAMOQF010000056.1 GCA_027064125.1 Acidobacteriota bacterium | reverse complement strand
TTAACTTCTTCATTCAACGATTGTATCGTAATAGCTAAGGGGAGTGTAAATGGCCTTGGATATAAAAATACAATAGGTATAAACTATTCACCTTCTGCTATTTCTGTTGAAAATTTTGATGGTAAGAATGGTGATGACGTACTTGTAGGTTTTTCAGATTTTAAGGAATTGCTTTTATGTACAAGTGATATGAATGGGGATGTTTCACCTTCATATTCCATAAATACAATTGAAGATGTATCAGTTGATCCAAATGGGGATACAGTTCTTCCAGAAGATGGAATAGTGAATGTGGTCATGGGTTTGTCTTATGGTGGAGTTAATGACAGGAGCGGTATTGTGGGAATTGCAAAGAATAATTTTAATGCAATATTTTTTCCGGATTATAAGGATATATCTTTTTCCATAATAAATCCTGTGTATGACAGTAAATTAACTGCCAATTTTGAGTTATATGATAGAGTGGGAAATATTCTCAGCTATAGAAATCTTTCGATAGATGAGGGTTCCCAATTTGCCAGGTATTTTACCTCTGATGAACTTTTTGGTGATGGTTGGGGGAATGCTTATGTGAGAACGTTTATTACAAATCCTCAGGTATATGGGATGTATCTTTTTAATACTCCAAGTAATCCCCAATATATGGATGGTGGAAAGAATTTAAGTGCCTATGATGTAAAGGGAGAATTATATTTCCCTTTTATTGAAGTAGAGGGGGCAGAGAAAACAACTATATATGTAACTAATCCCTTTAAAGATCAACAGAAGGTAATCTTCAGTTTATATGGTGGAAATGGAGTATTGAAATCTAAAAGGGAATTTTTATTTAACAGCAGGGAAGAGAAGGTATTTGATGTAACTACCCTTTTTTCAAATTGTACAAATAATGATTACATAAAAGTTTTTTCAGATAAGGGAGTCCTTGCGGTTGAGGCTTATGGTGACTTTTCAACAAATTTAGCTTGTGTTGAAGGTTTAAATCAGAATTGGGATACCATGAATATCTTTTCTCCTCATGTCACCTGGGGGGAATTTGGAAGTGTTAATTACTATTCAAAATTGTCTTTGATTAATATTTCGGATAAATCGGCTGATTTGATCTTTGATTTGTATGATGACGATGGAAATCTTGTGAAGAGAATAGAAGGAAAACACATTGCCCCTCATGCGAAGTTGCTTTTTGATATGAAAAATTTTTTTGAAATAGAGGGAACGGTTACAGGGTATCTTGAAATATCGACTCCGCAATATATTGAGGGTTTTAGAATGTTAGGGGCAATTACCTTTGGAGATGCAGATGGTGGAAAATTTATGGCAACTCTGCCTTTGAGTACCGAGCCGGGAAATTTTATTACCGGACACATTGCAAATGGAGAAATAGGGGGAGTAAATTATTTTACAGGTATTGCCATTCTATCTCCCTATGCCGATTCGGATGTTAAAATTGAATGTTATAATCAAAGTGGAATTAAGGTTGAGGAAAAGACAGTTCATATTAATAGAGGGGCAAGATATGTGAGACTTTTCAGTGAAATATTTCCTGATCTTGGAGATATGTTTGGGGGATATGTCAAAATTATGGCGGATGATGACTGGAAATTGTTTGTCTTTCAACTTTTTGGAGATAATGACCTTAACTTCTTAAGTGCGGTGCCTGCTGTTAGAATTGTTAATAATGAGTAGTAATATAATCTTTAGGATATATTTGGATTTTAAAGGGGGAGAAGTATGTTAGTATTTGGTTTTTGGGTGTTTTAATTTATGTTATGAAAGAAAAAAATGTCAGAAAATTTTCATGATATTGTTGCATATGAATTTGATAGGAAATATAAGGAGAAGAAGGATTTTTTAGAAAGATATGAAGTTTTAGAAGAAATTATTTGTAAACATGGTTCCAATGAATTTATAGCACTTGACGTTGGATGTGGCAGTGGAGTTTTTCTTAAAATTTTATCTGAAAAAAGTAAAAAAGTTTATGGTATTGACGGTAGCGGAAAAATGTTGGAAATTGCAACTCAAAAATTAAGAAAGTATAGGATTCAAAATGTTTCACTTTTTAACTGTGATTTATTTGAAATTGATAAATATATAAAAAGAGTAGATTTAATTCTTTGTTCAAGTGTCCTTGAATATATTGAAGATTTTGATGGGGCTTTAAATTATTTGGGTAACCTGCTCAATTTTAATGGAATTTTGATCATAACGCTTCCAAATAAATACAGTTTTTATAGGAAATTGCTTAAACTGACGTATAGATTAATAAAAAAACCTATCTATTATGGAGTTATTAAAAATATATATTCTTTTGATGTTATTTATAATACGTTGAAAGAAAAGAATTTAAAAATTCTTGAAGGAAAATATTTTGCTCCTACATTTATTCTTTCTTCTATTTTTAGACCTTTAGGTTTGAATAAATATTCTGATAATATGTTTGTTGTGGTGGCTAAAAAAAGAAAATAATTTTAATCTTTTAATTAAATATTTATAATTAAATTTATTTTTATTTTGGTTGTGGAATTTGAATTTTGAAAATAATAAAAGTTTAGTGATAATTTTCGTTTTTTTTGTATATGTTATTATTGGTTTAGAAGCATTTTTTCTATCCATTTTATATCCTTTCCATAATTGGGATATGATCATGTATATTGCTTCTGCCGAGTCATTTGAAGAAAAAGATGCTGTTAAATTACAAAATTTTGTAAAAGAGGAGTTGAAGAAATCCGTTTCGGAGTTTGATTATAAATTGATGCAGAGTAGTTATTATGGGAAATGTGTTTTTGAGGATCCTGAAGTTTTTAGTGAACAGGTCTGTTATTATAAAATGAGAGTTGTTTACAATTTTTTGATTTTCTTATTCTACAAATGGGGGTTAAATATAGTATTTGCATCTCATTTTATTTCTGCAGTTTCTGTCTTTATTGGATTAATAATAATGTTTTTTATTGGGAAAAAGTTTTTTTCCCCATCTTTGTTATTGTTATTTCCATTTTTTTCTATAACTTTTGGATTGTTTAATCTGTCGAGAATATCATCCCCTGATGGGATGGTGTTTCTATTATGTATTTTCTCCGTTTATCTATTTATCAATAGAAAATTTACTTTTTTACTATTTCTTTTACCTTTTTTGGTGGGGGTCAGGAGTGAACTGTTAATTTTTAATTTACTTTTATATTTAATCCTGTGGTTTGGATTGAAAAAGCATAAAAAAATAATATTATTTTCATTTTTTATGAGTATTTTATTTTACTTATTATTAATTACATACTTTAACCATCCCGGTTATGGATCCCTTTTTTATTTTACTTTTTTAAACAAGAAATTACTTTTACCACTTAAGCACCCACATTCCTTGACGATTTGGGAATATTTATTGGCTTTAACAATAGGAGTATTAAAAGCAAGTGAGGATAAAGTTTTTGTCCTATTTTTGCTTACATCTCTATTATATCTTCTGGGATTGTCTAAATTTTTTGCCCTGAGTAAATTTAGATTTGACAAAAAAATTTTTGAAGAGTTAAAGGGAATTTTTATGAAAATGTTTACTTTTTATCCTGAATATTTAATAGGAGTTGTTTCCATTTCTTATGTCTTTATTCATTTTTTCCTTTTCCCCATGGTTAGGTTTAGATTTTTTGCAACTTTCTATATTATCACCATTTTTTCAATTTTTTCATTTTTCTCTAAAAACATTGATATTTTGATTAAAAGAAGTCACATTTTTTAAGGTGGTGTTTTTTTGAGCCTTTACTAAAACTCTTGACAAAAAAATTTTTTTGAATAAAATCACATTTTCATGGCGCTATCGTCTAGGGGTTAGGACGGGTGGTTCTCAGCCATCAAACCCGGGTTCGAATCCCGGTAGCGCTGCCAAATTGCCATCCCTTTGTGGATGGCTTTTTTATTTTTCAGGTAATTTTATTCCCAAGTTTTTAATTTTTTTATACAAACTGCTTTTATCTATTTTTAGTTTTTTTGCTGTGATTGCCACGTTATAGTTGTTTTCCTTCAGTTTATTTTCAATGAAATCCCTTTCAAATTTTTGTTTTGCCTCTAAAAATGAAGATATTTTCTCTCCATTTTGTTTTGTATTTAAAAATATATCCTCTCCCTTAATTATTTCACTCTGGGCCATTAAATAAGTTCTTTCCACAACATTTTTTAATTCCCTTACATTACCCGGCCAACTGTAGTCCATTAGTTTTTCCATTGCGTTATCACTAAATTCCATTTTTCCTTTTTTATATTTTATTTCGAGTTTTGACAGGAAATATTTAACAAGGAGGGGAATATCTTCTTTCCTCTCCCTTAAGGGAACAATTTCTATTGGGATGACATTTAGTCTGTAGAATAGATCTTCTCTAAAATTACCCTTTTCAATTTCCTCCATAAGGTTTTTATTTGTTGCAGAAATTATTCTGGTGTTAATTTCTATCTGTTTTGTTCCCCCGAGTGGCTCTATTTTTTCTTCCTCAAGCACCCTCAAAAGTTTTGCCTGAGTTTTTATGCTCATATCACCTATTTCATCCAGGAATAAGGTCCCATAGTTTGCAAGTTCAAATTTACCCGGTTTATCATTGGTTGCCCCTGTAAATGCCCCCTTTTTATACCCAAATAGTTCACTTTCAATTAATTCATCTGGAATTGCAGCACAATTTATTTCCACAAACGGCTTATTGCTTCTTAAACTCTTTCTGTGGATTAATCTTGCAACAAGTTCTTTTCCAGTACCATTTTCACCATAAATAAGTACCCTGCTATCTGTTGGGGCCACTATTTCTATTTCCCTTTTGAGTGCTTTAATTGGAACTGAATTTCCTATAAGTTCATCTTTTTCAAATATTTTGTTTTTCAGTTCTCTGTTCTCTCTTTTTAATTTAATTTTTTCTATTGCGTTTTTTAGTGTAACGAGTATTTTTTCAATGGACAGGGGTTTTTCAATAAAGGAAAAGGCTCCAAGTTTTGTGGTTTTAACTGCAAGTTCAATTGTGCCATGACCGGAAATTATAATAACTTCTCCTTCAAATTTATTTTCCTTCAGAATTTTTAAGGTCTCAACACCATCCATTCCCTTCAGCCATATGTCAAGAAAAATAACATCAAAGGATTCTGACTTTACAAGATTTATTGCCTCTTCTCCGCTTTCACATACTTTTACGCTATAGCCTTCATCGGTTAAAATTTTTTCAAGTGAATTTAATATGCTTTTTTCATCATCAACTATTAAAATTTTTTCCATTATCTATTACCCTTTTTTCCTCTTTTACCACCAAATGGATCCTGCCTGAGTCTAATAACCCTTTTGACAGAACTCATTGAATTTATCGCGGATATTAATTTTTTTAAATGGTCAATATCTTTAACCTCTATTGTGAGATAAAAAATACCCCTTTCATCCCTTGAAAAGCCCTGAATTGAGGTTATATTGCACTTTAATTTCTTTATTTTTTCTGTAATGTCTGCAGTTATTCCCTTTCTTTCTTCTGTCTCTATCATAATAAATGCCCTATAAAGTCCGCCACCTTCCCTTTCATCCCATTCCGCATCCACAAATTTTTCCCTGTTCATTGTGGCTATATTCTTACAATTTGTGGTGTGAATTTTAACCCCTTCGGTGGAAGATATATATCCTATAATATCTTCTCCCTTTATTGGATTACAACATTTTGCTAAACTGATTAAAATGTTGTCATGTCCACCTACCTTTATTTTATGACTTTTCTTCTTTTTGTGAAGAGTTTCACCTTCTTTCCCTTCTTTTTCCTTTTTAAGTCCAAAAATATTTTCAATGAGCTCTATAGGATTTACTTTTTTGTAAAAGAATTTTGAGAGCAGCGTTTCAACTTTTCCAATTCCCTGATTTTTTAAATATTCTTCCAATTCTTTACTTTCCAGAATTTTTTGTGGATTCATCTTAAACCTGTGGGCAGCATCAGAGAGTATTTTAAAACCTTCTTCGATTGCTAATTTTTCTTCTTCCTTTTTAATATAGGATTTTATTTTGGACCTTGCCCTTGGGGTTTTTACATATTTTAACCAATCCCTGTTGGGATGTCTATCTTTGGATGTTATTATTTCAACGGTATCTCCCAATTTTAAAGCATATTTTATTGGGACGATTTCCCCATTTACCTTTGCACTTTTAAAGTGATGTCCCACATCTGAATGTATATAATAAGCAAAGTCGAGGACAGTTGCCCCTTTTGGCAGATTTACTACATTTCCCTTTGGAGTGAATACAAATATCTCATCCTCATAGATATCCATTTTGACCTGTTGTACCTGTTCCTTTTCACTTTCAAGGGACTGCATCCATTCTACAATATTTCTCAACCAGTTTACTTTTTCTTCCTCTTCCTTATCTATTTTCTCTTTTCCTTCCTTATAGGCCCAGTGGGCTGCTATACCTTTTTCCGCAATTTTATGCATTTCTTCTGTTCTTATCTGAATTTCAAAGGGAATTCCTTCTGCTCCCACCACTGTTGTATGAAGTGATTGATAGTTGTTTTTTTTAGGCATTGCAATAAAATCTCTAAATCGTTCACTTATGGGAGTCCATTTATTGTGAATAATTCCAAGGACGTGATAGCACATGTTTTTATCATTGCCATCAATTATTACTCTAAGGGCATAAAAGTCATATACTCTACTGAATGGAATTTTTTGTTTTTTCAGTTTTCTATAAATACTCGATACGCTTTTTACCCTTGCCTGAAGAGTAAATTTTATACCAGAATCTTTTAGAATTTTTTCTATTTCCCTTTTCTTTTTTTCAAGAAAATTTCCATGTCTTTTTATTTTTTCTTCTCTCAATTTATTAATCACATCATATCCATAGGGATCTATATATTTTAAAGATAGATTTTCAAATTCTGTTTTAATAACTCCAAGTCCCAGTTTGTTTGCAAGAGATGCATATATATCTCTGATTTCATAGGCTATTTTTATTTTTTCTTCATTTGAACTGATGTAGTTGTCAAGGTTTCTTATTAATTCAAGTCTTTCAGCAATTTTAATTAATAATACCCTTAAATCTTTTGAAAGAGCCAGAAGAAGTTTTTTCAAGGTTTCCGCTTCCTGTTCGGCAAGTAAGTTTTGATTGACAAGTTCAATGGAATAGACCCCCTTTATGAGGTTTAGCACATCTTCCCCAAATTTTTCTTTTATTTTGTTCTGGCTCAATAGATGGTTTCTATAGGATAGAAATAGTAAAGATGCAAGGATAGAAGAAAATCCAAGATTTAAATTTTTAGTTATTTCCGCTATGTTTAGCGATCTTTCTTTTAATTTTAAATTGTTGTTTTTTTCAATTTCTTCGATTAATGAAATTGCCAGGGTGAATTTTTCCTTTTTTTCCCTATTAAGGTCTTTTTCAATGAATAATTTTGTATCCATATTTTTTCCTTTTATATTGTCTTAGATATTAAAGGATACATTTTAACAAAATTTGTTGTTTAAATCTTTAATTTAATGTTTTTGGTGGTGTGAAATTAATGGTGCCAGGCAAAAATTTTTATATTTTAAAATGTGCCAGACACCAAATTTTTCAATTTTTAATAAAAATTTTTAATTATTTTTGAAAATGGGGTTGATTTTTTTTAACATTTGTGTATTATTGAATTTATTCTAAAAAAATAGGTTGTTTTGAATAGAGAAATATTCTTAATCCTATTAAATATTTTATTTTCAATTTTCTTTTTTGTTTTTAGGTTTCCTCTTTTTATTTACCTGCCAATATTTTTGCTGTTAAATTTTCTCTTGATTTACCTTTTGCTTCAAAAGGAGAGAGGATATAGGAGTACCTATAAGGATTTAAAGTCCTGTTTTGAAAAGTGTAGAAATATGGAAGAGTATGAAAAGATAAGAGAAGAGACATTTCATATGATGATTCATGACTTAAAATCACCTCTGGTCTTTGTCAAGGGTTCAATTGAATTGATGCTTGAGGGAAAAGGTGGAAAGTTAAATAAAAATCAAAGGGATCTACTTGAAATGGTATTAAGGGGCTGTAATAGGGTTTTAACCATGATTTCAAATATTCTGGATCTTGATAAGATTAAAGAGGGGAAATATAAGATTTTTAAGGAAGAATTTTTTCTTGAAGATTTTTTAGAGGAAGAAGTAAAACTCTATAGAAAAAAGTGTGAAATCTATGGCAAGGAATTCATTTTTAAAATGGATATTGGAAAGAAGCGAAAAATATTTGCAGACAGGAGATTACTTTCGAGGATTTTTGAAAATCTTATAAGCAATGCCATCAGGCACTCCGATTCTGAGAAGGGTATGATAGAGTTTTTAGTAAATTTTAATGAGAAAAATAATTGTTTTTATTTTTCAATATACAACAATGGGGAAAAGATTGATGAAAATGTTAAAAAGGATATTTTTAAGAAATATACCCTTTCTCCTTCCTCATATAATAAAGGGGGTAGTGGGTTGGGACTGTATTTTTGTAAAGTAGCAGTGGAATTGCATGGTGGAAAAATATGGGTAGAAGATGGTGAAAGAAATGGTACAAAATTTGTCATAGAAATGTGCTTTGAGTGAAATTTCCCAATTTTTCAACAGTGTAATATTGATTGTGTGAGGAAAAAAGAATTAAAAAATTTAGTGCCAGGCAAAAAGGGAATTGGTGTCAGGCAAGAAAAGAAAGAAAAAGAGAAAGTAGAAAAAGGAGAACTGGAATCAAAGTTAAATTATCTTAATAATTCTTATTTACTGGACACAAAAATTTTTTAACTCAAAAAATTTTGTCTGGCACCTTTTATTTGTATTTTTTCAAATCTTCCTTAATTTTTCTCAACTCCTCAAGTTTACCTTCCAGATACTCAAAAAGGTCTCTTTTATATTCAACCCCCTGTTTTGTCAAATACGCCACTGCCTCACTTTTATTTTTGCAAAGCCCTGATTCAATTAACATGTTCACTTTATCCATTGTTTCCCTATCAAGTCTCACAGATACAACTATTTCCTTTTTCATTTTTTTAATTTCTTCAATTGTCTTTTCCGTAGCCTCGGCAACCATATTTACAGTATCTTCAAGGGCTTTTCCAATTTTTTTGGTAAATTTTTCCTCCATAACTCCTCCTTTGTAACTTTATATTTAGAATACGAAATTACATGTAATTAAGTTTCAAATTATAACAAAAAAATATTAAAAACAACAAAAAATTTGAAGATTGATGAAAACTATGGTAATATTTTGAATTTCTTAAGAAACAACCTGAAAGGAGTGGAGTTATATGAAAGTTTATGAAAGTGATAAAATTAGAAATGTAGTTTTTGCTGGACATGGTGGAACAGGGAAAACCACCCTAATAAGCGGAATTCTATATTACACCGGAATGGTAAACAGATTTGGAAAAGTCGAAGATGGAAACGCCATAACCGATTTTGACGAAGATGAAATTTCAAGAAAAATCAGCATAAGACCAGCAATAGCCTATGCAGAATATAAAAAACACAAAATAAATCTTTTAGACACTCCAGGATATATGGAATTTATACAATCTGCAAGGGAACCAATGAGAGTTGCAGACGTAGCGGTAATTTTAGTTGATGGAATTTCTGGTGTTGAAGTTCAAACGGAAAAGGCATGGAACTTTGCAGATGAATTTAATCTTCCCAGGGCAATTATTGTAAACAAATTGGACAAAGAAAATGCAGACTTTGAAAAGACAATGGAATCAGTCCATGAATTTTTTGGAAGGTCTGCGGTACCTGTGCAAATCCCCATCGGAAAAGAACATGAATTTAAAGGCATAATCGACCTGATAAGAGGAAAAGCATATATCTATGAAGAAGATGAAAGCGGAAAGTATAAAGAAGAAGAAATCCCGGGTGATTTAAAAGATAGTTTTGAATCTAAAAGAGAAGAATTCATTGAAATGATTGCCGAAAGTGATGAAGATTTAATGAATAAATATTTTGAAGAGGGGACACTATCCGAAGAAGACATTTTAAAGGGATTAAAAAAGGCATTAATATCAAACACCATAGTGCCAGTTTTTTGTGCAGCAGCATCCAAAAATTTTGGAACTGCTCAACTTTTAGACAGCATTGTTGAGTTTTTCCCATCACCACTTGAAGGAAAGGAACACAAGGTTATAAACAGCAAAAATGAAGAAGAAGTTGAAATTAAAGTGGATCCTGAAAAACCCTATCTTGCCTATGTTTTCAGAACAATCGCAGACCCTTTTGCTGGAAGAATTACCGTATTTAAAGTTTTTAGAGGAAAAATATCATCAGATACAACCATATACAATGTAAATAAGAAAACAAATGAAAGACTTGGCTCTCTTCAAGTACTTCAGGGTAAAAACTCCACATCCATATCTGAAGTTATGGCAGGAGACATTGCTGCCGTTGCCAAGTTAAAAGTTACTGAAACAGGCCATACCCTCGCTGATCCATCAGAACCACTTATGTTTCCACCCTTGAAATACCCTGAACCTGCCATAAGTTTTGCAATTGAGCCCAAAAGCCGTGGTGATGAGGACAAAATAGGTAATGCCCTTACAAGGTTAAAAGAAGAAGATCCTATGATAAGTTTCCAGAGGGATCCTCAAACCAAGGAATTACTCCTTTCAGGTACCGGACAATTACATGTGGAAGTTACCGTTGATAGGATGAAGAAGAGATATGGCGTTGAAGTTAATTTAAAGACTCCAAAGGTTCCTTACAGAGAAACCATCACCGCAAAAGCAGATGTAATGGGTAAACATAAGAAACAAACAGGTGGTCATGGACAATTTGGAGTTTGTAAGATAATTATGGAACCTCTTGAAAGAGGTAAAGGATTTGAATTTGTGGATAAAATATTTGGTGGAGCCATCCCAAAGCAGTACATACCTGCAGTTGAAAAGGGAATTTTAGAGGCAGCCGAAAAGGGATATCTTGCTGGATACCCCGTAGTTGATTTTAAAGTCACCCTGTACGATGGCCAGTACCATGAAGTTGACTCTTCTGAAATGGCTTTTAAAATTGCTGCATCCCTTGCTTTTAAAAGTGCAATGGAAAAGGCAAAACCTGTTTTACTTGAACCTATTATGAAAGTTGAGGTTTATGTGCCTGAAGAAAATGCGGGAGATATTATGGGTGATTTAAATTCAAGAAGAGGAAGAGTTTTAGGAATGGAAGCAAAGGGTAAAATGCAGATTATAAAAGCCCTTGTGCCACTTGCTGAAATGCTTAACTACCAGCCAGATCTCACCTCAATGACAGGTGGAAGAGGTTCCTTTATAATGGAATTCCACGGTTATGAAATAGTGCCCCATAACATTCAGGAAAAAATTATTGAACAGGCAAAGAAAGAAAAAGAAGAGGCAAGTAAATAAAATTTCAAAGGGGAGAGGATCTTACTCTCCCCACATAAAAATATGTTACCTGAACTATTTAAAATTGGACCAATTATAATTACCCCATATGGAATATTGGTTACCATAGGATTCATCTCAGCCATACTCCTCGCAAGATATAACGCAATAAAAAGAGAAAAACTGGATGGAAATTTAATTTTTGACTTTGGAGTTGGTCTTGCTCTAAGTGCTTTAATAGGTGCAAAGATACTCCTAATCTTTACTGAACCCTATTTCTATAAAAATCCATCAAATATATTCTCGATGGATTTTTTAAGATCAGGCGGCGTCTTCTATGGCGGATTTTTAGGAGCAATCTTTTATGCAATATATTACCTCAGAAAACATAAGTTGCCTTCTTATAAAGTGGCAGATTGTTTTGGAAGCGCAATTCCCCTCGGACACATGTTTGGGCGATTTGGATGTTTTTCAGCGGGATGCTGCCATGGGAAATATTGCCCCATTAACTTTTTATCTGTAAAGTTTACAAACCCCCATTGTCATGTGGAGCCATCTCTGTTAGGGGTCCCCATATACCCCACTCAACTTATGGAGGCCTTTGGAAATTTTTTAATCTTCCTATTTCTATTTAATCTTCACAAGAAGAAAAAATTTGATGGACAGATTATTTTCTTATACATAATCTTCTATGGAATCCTCAGATTTTTTATTGAATTTCTTAGAGGAGATGAAAGGGGATGGGTTATAAAAGACTACATATCCACATCCCAATTTATTGCACTAATACTTGTTCCAATAGCAATATACCTTTACATAAAAAAATCGCGTAGTGAGATTCATGAAGGATAAGATTTTAAAAAGAGCAATTGAAATTATTGAAATAGAAAAGGAAGCGCTAAATTCTGTAATAGCCCACCTGGATGAAAATTTTACAAAAGTAATAAATGAAATTTTAAAATGTGAAGGAAGGGTTATTATTTCCGGCATGGGAAAAGCAGGTTTAATCGGACAGAAAATTTCAGCAACCTTATCTTCCACAGGCACACCATCATTTTTTCTACACCCTGGTGAAGGACTTCATGGAGATCTTGGAATGGTTAAGAACTCAGATATTCTTATTTTCCTGTCAAATTCTGGAGAAACCGAAGAGATAATAAAACTTTTTCCACCCTTAAAAAAAATAGGGGTTAAAACTGTTGCAATAACCTCTTCAAAAAATTCCACAATTGGTAAATTATCGGACTTTGTTCTTGAATATGGAAAACTGAAGGAGGCCTGTCCCCTTGGACTTGCACCATCTTCGTCTACTACTGCAATGTTAGTTATAGGAGATGCCCTTTCCCTAACACTACTTGAATTAAAAAATTTCACCCTTGAAGATTTTGCCCTTTATCATCCCGGAGGAAGCATAGGAAAAAGGCTCCTCAAAGTTGAAGATGTTATGAGAAAGGGAGAAAGATGTCCCCTTGTTAAGAAGGAAACCCCCATATTTGATGTCATAGACAAGATAACAAAGGCAAAGGCTGGAATAGCAATAATTGTTGGTGAAGATGGAAAAATTGAGGGAGTATTTACCGATGGAGATTTCAGGAGAAATTGGAGAAAAAACCCTGAAATTGGAAATTTTCCCGTAGAAAAGTATATGACCAAAAAGTGCAAAACAATAAGAAAGGGAAAACTTGTGGATGAAGCAACTTATATCATGAGAAAAAATAAAATAAATCAACTTCCCGTCATTGATGAAAATGATGTTGTCATAGGATTAATCGACATTCAAGATATTACCTGATGGGATTTCCAAAAAGGAAACCCCATCAGAAAAAGATCAATATTCCAGATCCTCTACTTTCACCGGATGAATAAATTTTTTGTAAGCCCAGAACTGATATCCAATCACAAGGGGTACAAAAATCAAAGCCACAACTGTCATAATAATTAAAGTAGTTTTAGAAGAAGAGGAATTATAAATCGTAAGACTTGCAGATGGATCTATACTTGATGGAAATAGATTTGGGAAAAGACCTGCAACTCCCCAATATGTGGCAAAAAATATTGTAAGAGCAGAAAAAAGCCACGATTTAAGTTTATCATCCTTAGAAAGATTGAGTTTCACCATAATGAGGGAAACAACTGCTATCAAAGGTAGTATAAATAAAAGTGGATGATTAAAATAGTTTTCCCACAACCTTGTGGCGAATTTGGAATATCCCATGAAAATCACTGCAAAAACGAGAACAGCAACCCACAACTTTGAAGCCATATTCTTTGCCCGTAAAGATAACTCTCCTTCTGATTTAACCCACAACCACAAAGCCCCATGCATCATAAAAATTAACACAAAGAAAACACCACCCACAATTCCATATAGATTTAAAAGTTTAAGAATGTTTCCATGATACATTCCTGCCTTATCAAAGGGGATCCCTTTAAAAATATTCGCAAAGGCAACTCCAAAAAGAAGGGCAGGCAAAAAACTCCCAAAGACAAGGCAACCATCCCATATTTTTTTCCAGGTTTCACCATCAGATTTTCCTCTGAACTCAAAGGAAACTCCCCTTAAAATCAATGCAAACAGGATGAGAAGTAATGGAGAATAAAGTGTTGAAAACATAACAGCATAGGTTTTGGGAAAAGCCGCAAAGGTTGCCCCACCAGCAGTTATTAACCATACCTCATTTCCATCCCAAAAGGGGCCCATGGCATTATATACAATCCTCTTTTCGGTTTCATCCTTTGCCAAAAAGGGCATAAGTGTCCCAAGCCCAAGATCAAACCCATCTAACGTAAAATACACAGCCCATAAGACTCCCCATAATATAAACCATATTACTTGCCAGATCATACCATCACCTCCTTAATTTTCCGGACCCTGTTTGGCCGTTTTTATTATTAAATAAAATGCTGCAATTCCAAGAAGTGTATAGACAACAGTAAAAGCAACAACTGATATAAATACCTGAGAAGATGAAATTGTCGGAGAAACTGCATCACCAACCTTCATCAAACCATAGACAATCCACGGCTGTCTTCCCACTTCTGCTAAAGTCCATCCAAATTCAATTGCAAGATAGGGGAGTGGAATGGTATATAAAAGAATTTTCAAAAGTTTTGGGTAATTTTCAATATTCTCCCTCTTGAGATAGGCAAGAAAGGCGAGTAAAATAAATAAAAATCCAAGGCCAACCATTACCCTGAAACTTATAAATGTGGGCAAGATAATGGGCCTTTCATCCTTAGGGAAAGCCTTTAAACCTTTAACTTCCGCATTAAATGACTGATATGCAAGAAAACTAAGGGCTCCAGGGATAGGAAGAAATTCAAAGGCATTCCTTTCATTTTTCACATCTGGCCATAAAAATAGGTAAATTGGCGCTTTTTTTTGTGTATCCCAAAAAGACTCCATAGCAGCAAGTTTTGTGGGTTGAGTCTTTGCGACTTCCGCAGCATGTTCGTGTCCAATAATCACCACGACAAGAGCAGCAATCAGGGTGTATGTTGCCGCTATTTTAAATGATTTTTTGAAAAATGAAAGATTATTTTTTCTTAAAAGATGATAGGCGCTTATACCCATCACAAAAAATCCCGCAAGGGTCATTGATGCAGGGACTGTATGAAAAAACTTCAACCATGCAACTGGATTAAAAACCACAGCGGAAAAACTTTCAAGTTCAGCTCTTCCATTTCTCAGAACATATCCCACAGGATGTTGCATCCAAGCATTTGCAATTAAAATCCACAAAGCAGATAAATTGGAAGCAATCGCCACAAGCCATATTGAAATTAGATGGGCTTTTTTGGATAACTTTTCCCATCCAAAAAGCCATATGGCTATAAAAGTTGACTCAAGAAAAAAGGCAGCGGTGGCTTCAATAGCAAGTAAAGGTCCAAAAATATCTCCCATAAATTCAGAATACTTTGACCAGTTTGTGCCAAATTGAAATTCAAGGGTAATTCCCGTAACTACACCGATGGCAAAATTGATGAGAAAAATCTTTCCCCAGAATTTTGCCATCTTTTTGTACTCTTCATCTCCAGTTTTAACATATTTTGTCTCCATTATGGCAAGCAACCAGACAAGACCAAGGGTAAGGGGGACAAAAAGGAAATGAAAATAGGTAGCAATTGCAAATTGAAGCCTCGATAAAAGGGTAACAGACATAAACTACCTCCCTATATTAAGATCTTTTACTTCAAGTTAAAATTCCCACGGTAAGATTATACAAAATTTTTCATGTATAATTCAAAAGTTAATTAAAAAAATTAAATAAAAATTAGTTGAATGTGCAAAAACAAATTAAAAAGGTGTCTGGCACCTTTTTAATTTACAAATTCAAAAAAAATTCATACTATTTTTTTATGTTCAAAAAACAAATACATAACTTTCTATTCATTCTGACATCTGGAATTCTTTCAATTTATCTGGGAAAAGATTGCAATTGGGATCTTAAAAATTACCACATATACAATCCTTACTCCTTTTTGAAAAAAAGATTGCTATTTGACATCGCCCCTGCACAACTTCAAACCTATTTCAATCCCCTCCTCGATATCCCATTCTACTTGATGATGGTGAAAATC
This sequence comes from Acidobacteriota bacterium, assembly GCA_027064125.1. Classification (GTDB taxonomy): domain Bacteria; phylum Acidobacteriota; class JAAYUB01; order JAAYUB01; family JAMOQF01; genus JAMOQF01. The sequence continues at coordinate 576 of JAMOQF010000056.1, read as the reverse complement.
CCCCCAAAACTATTTGGATTCATTGTAGGGGCAATCCAGGGAATAAATTTAATCCTGATATATAACATCTCCTATCTCCTCCTTGACAAGTATGAAGAGAAAAAAAGAAAAATATTGAGTATACTATCTGCAATAACAGGATTCCTTGGGGTAGCAAACCTTTATGAAATAGGAACTTCCTATCACGATAACATTGTCAGCATATTTATTCTCCTTGCCATATATTTAACACTAAAAAAAAGAAAATCATCTTTCCTTCCTGGTCTCATATTGGGATTGGGTATTGGCCTCAAATTAAACATGGGAATTTATGCAATTCCATTTTTAGTTTCAATCACATTTTTTGAGAAAGACTTTAATAAAAAAATTAAAAGTTTTTTCATCACAGGTTCAGGAATTCTTTCTGGAATTTTGATAACTTCTGGATACTGGATGTATATTTTGCTGATTAACTTTAAAAACCCACTATTTCCATACTTTAATGAGATATTCAAATCTCCCTACTACGACATCACAAATATTCCCCACAGTGGCTTTTTCCCAAAAAACCTGCTTCAAAAGTTATTTTACCCTCTT